>JANPIG010001113.1:0-7475 GCA_031424875.1 Cytophagales bacterium | reverse complement strand
TGATAATCAAGTAGTTTGGCAGGAGGATGATAGAAAATACTATCAAATATTTTTGAGTGTAGAATATCATTCGAGATTGTATTTTTTCATTTTTGGTATCTATTTATCATAATTAACATTTTTTTGTATGGAAAATCCCTTTACTCAACCTGCTTTTAACAGAAATAAAAGTAGATTATTACTACTTATAACTGCTGTTCTGCTGGGGTTTAATACCTTCGCTAAATTATCCCCACCACCGCCTACTCCCACGGTTGTGGTTACATTGCCATCAGGAGCAAACTGCTACTCGAGCCTGACTGCCTCGGGATGCGATGCGGGCAATACTATCTATTGGTATAATAATGGTAGTTCTTACTACAACCAAGGTGCCACCATCACTGCCACCAGTTCAACGCCACTATATTTAACTGCCAAATGCTATGATAGCGGAACAAATACGTATGGTCCAGCAAGTGTAGAAAACAAAGTTTTTCCTGCTGGATATACAGAACTTTCACCTAAAACTACTCAAAGTCTTTGTGCAGCTGTTACATCGATACTCTTTAATGCCAGTTCGGCAACTTCGGGATTGACCTATCAATGGAGAAAAGGGTTTTCTAATGTTTCAGGGGCTACTGGTTCAAGCTATACCGCTACTACTATTGGTTATTATGATGTAGTAGCTACTTCTGGCTCTTGTACCTATACCAGCCCATCCGTACAAGTTGTAAATGCTACTTTACCCATCATATATAGTTACTACACTGGTTCTTGCGGAAGCAAATCGCTGTATATGTATGTTTCTAATGTGAGCGGAGGAACTTTTCAATGGAAATTGAATGGAGCAAATATTAGTGGTGCTACAGCATCCTCATATTCAGCACTGGTTACATCAGCGGCAGCGAGTTATACCGTTGATTTTACCTCTGGAAGTTGTGTAACTACATCCTTACCTATAAGTGCAATCCCAACCGCCACTCTTAGTCCAGCCATTTCACCTGCTTGTAGTGCCAAATTAGTGTCAGGATGTCCAGAATATACATCCTGGTTTAAATATAATGGCAGTAATTGGGTATATGAAAATTATACATACAATTCCCCTTATACCTTCCCTGTCTCCACCACGGCATCTGACTATAAGGCAATGTGTGAATATAACACCACCTACTGTGCTGATATAGCCAGCAATACCGTAACGGCTATTCCCAATAATTATACTACCATTAGTCCAGTTAGTGCTTCCATCTGTAGTACAGGAAGTGTATTACTAACTGCCAATTCTACTTTCTCTGGGCTTACTTATCAATGGAAATTAGGTAGCTCAAATATTTCAGGAGCAACATCCTCTACTTATTCTGCTACAACGGGCGGAAATTATTCGGTAGTTACTACAAGCGGTTCTTGCAGTTTTACCAGTGGTAATGCAGTTGTTACATCAGTTAGTCCGCCAACTATCAGTATAACCTCATCAGTAAGTAGCCCTGCCACAATCACCAACGGGCAAAGTCTCGTCTTAACTTCCAATGGTTGTATTTCTAATGGTGGTACGGTTCTCTGGTCTACCAATGAAACTACCAGCACCATCACCGTAACGCCTTCAAATAATTCCAATTATACGTTCACCTGCACAAAACCGCCATGTGTCATAACCAGTAGTGCTTTTGTAGTGAACGTCAATCCGCTTTTGCCACCCACAATAACGTCTTCATCGCTCAGCACTTGCACAGGAACGAGTGTTACCATTACGGGTACTTGTTTGGGTGGGAGTACCATTTCTTGGAACACTTCTCCCGTTCAAACTACTTCAGTCATTACGGTAAGCCCCTCTGTTACAACCACTTATACGGCAACGTGTACTTCTGGAGTGGTAACGAGTAATGCCAGCATTAGTATTAGCGTTTTCAACGGATTAATCACCAGCCTAAGTTCGGGTAATTGGACGGATGCCAGCACGTGGTCGTGCAACTGTATTCCTGCCTCTTGTAATGATGTAACTGTGGAGACAGGACATAATGTAATGATTCCACCAAATTTGACAGGGAAACTTCAAAACCTGACTGTAAAAGGAAGTGTCGATTTGAAAAATCTTAGTTCCATGAAAATGAAGTAAAGTGATTTGGAGTGAGGTATAAAAAGTAGGTAATTATATCTCACTCTTCAGACCAAATGATAAATCTTATCTCAAATCAAAAATATTATGACCAGACCAACACCCCATTTTTGCGACATCACCAATGATAAGTTGCATCTAATCCGAAGTCGGAAAAAGATTTTTCTCAAAGAAATCGTCATGTTTCGTGGACAAATCAATTATACCTCTATTCACCTTTTAAGCGGCAAGATTTTATTAGTTCCCCGAACCATCAAGATATTTGAAAATCTGTTGAGCGAATACGCTTTTATCCGAACTCACAGAGCGTATTTAATCAATGAGATTCATCTGAAAGAATATGACGAAGTAAATAATTGCGTCAGAATGAGCAATGATATGACCGCTTTGATTTCGAGAAGGAGAAAGGAAAGGTTTGAAAATCAAACAGTTTGAGGATAGTTTTCATTGATTGACTTTGTGAAAATAAGAAAATTTCCCTACCTTTGCAGTCCCAAACAAAAATAGTATATGTGGCTGGGCAATCTTGATGTAATAATTTATTGTTAATCAGACCTTTAAGGCTACCGCTGGTTATTTTTAAGGAAAATAAAATCAAAATTTTCAACAGTAAAAAAACAAAAAATGAACGATTTAATTAAGTTCGTAGAAGCTGAAAATGCTGCACGCCGTGCAGAATTGCCCGAATTCTCAGCTGGTGATACCATCAACGTACACGTAAAAATCCGTGAAGGTGCAAAAGAGCGTATTCAGATTTTCCAAGGAACCGTTATTCAACGTCGTAATGCTGGTGCCGGTGAGTCTTTCACGGTTCGTAAAATCTCTAACGGTGTAGGTGTAGAAAGAATCTTCCCATTGCTTTCACCAAACATTGATAAAATCGAAGTATTACGTAAAGGTAAAGTTCGCCGTGCAAGATTATTCTATCTTCGTGGAACGCAAGGACGTAAAGCTAAAGTTAAAGAATTGGTTAAGAAGAAGTAATCTTCTGATTATCAAAGATATAGAAAGTCGCTCCGCAATGAGCGACTTTTTTTGTGCCCTATTATTAAACCTTCTATAATAATTTAATATCAAAGTAGAAAAATTTATAGGTAAGTAATTTTAAACCGTTCAAGTATCATGAAAAAATTATTGTTGTCGGCTTTGATGCTGACTTTTATCGCCATCGGAGCAAATGCTCAAGATATTTCAAAAGCTGAAAAACATCAAACCAAACACGATGCCAAACGTCAAGCCAAATTGGAAGCAAAATTAGCCCAAATGACTCCCGAAGAAAGAGCGAAATTTGATGCAAAATTAGCAGAGAAACAAGCAAAATGGGAGGCCTTATCGCCCGAACAAAAAGTAGCTAAAATGGAAAAACGTAATGCGATGAAGGAGAAATTCAAGAATATGACTCCCGACGAACGTAAGGCGGCAAAGGCTGAAATAAAAGCAAACCATCGCCGTAAAAACGGTTAAATTATTTAACAAAGCCTTTATTCTAAGTTAAAATTTCCTTCATCTTTATTAGTATTTTTTAAAAAGAAGTCTTTGCCAAAAACAAAGACTTCTTTACATTTACTATTATGAAACCATGTTTTCAATTTTTCATTTTCATATTTTTTGTGGGAATAAGCACTTTTACTAAAGCTCAAACTGCCAATGATAATCACATTATGATGAGTGATGCAGAAATGGATAAATTGATTGATAGCTTGTTGATGGATAAACCTAAGTCTTCTTTTAGTGTTAGTATGAATTATCAAAATAGAACGCTTTTTGCAGGAAGAGATTTGGGCATAAAACAATGGAACTCTACGCTTAATTTGTCATATTATCATTGGTCAGGCTTGTGTGCTGATTTTAGTACGTTCCTATACAGTAAAAGTAGCCCTAAAGTGCAGTTAATAGCTCTTTCGCTTGGTTACATGGGCGATATTACAGAAAATTTATCTTTCATGGCTGACCTTAGCAAGATGA
The DNA here is from genome assembly GCA_031424875.1 of Cytophagales bacterium. Lineage (GTDB taxonomy): Bacteria > Bacteroidota > Bacteroidia > Cytophagales > Spirosomataceae > Arcicella. Next base: position 3,418 of record JANPIG010001113.1, on the reverse strand, counting down.
TTGAAACTAATCCAGACCCTAATTTTCCTAACCAACTTCCTTATTCTGCCAGCCTTTCGGTGAGTTATAGCTTCAATAGACTCATGCCTAATGCCGATTATACGTTATTATTTGGTAATGAAACTGCTAAAAGATTACGCTTAGGCATTTCATATTATCAGTCTTATAAAGATGTTGGATTTTTAGATAGAATCAGTCTTACACCACGAATTACTGCCATTTTAGGAAATCAAGATATCTCTTACGCTCAGTATTGGTCAGGCAGGAATCTTTATTCCGCCGATTCAACTAATACCTTGATGAGGAATCCTTTCAACAAAAGATTTCCTAAAGTAGGTAAAAGGTTACAGGCTCTTCAATACACTTCTCAATCTTATTTTGGCTTGATGGCAGTTGATGTGGCTATGGGAATTAGTGCCATTAAAAATAACTTTCGCCTCACTATCACGCCTCATTTAATTAAGCCCGTCCGCTTATATATAGGCGAAGATATTTCAGTCAATTGGCAGTTTTACGCAGGATTTTCCTTAGGATATACTTTTTAGTGAACAAGGTCTAAAAACAAAACGTCTCGGCATTAATTTTGGCCTTCTACCTATTCAAAATAGGGAAAAAGGGGCTAAAATTGATGCGTATAAAAATATTGAGTAACTAAAAGGATTTAATCAAAAACAAACCAAAGAAATTTTACCTAATTTTGCGAATGAAGATGTAATTACGCCAATGTGCTAAATCCGAAAATCTAACCGAAGCGTCGGTCACCACAAATATCTAACCAAAGCGTTGGTAGCATCGACTTTATAATCAAGCAGAAGCAATAAAAATTATGAGCAAAAAAGTAATATTAATCATCATGGATGGTTGGGGAATTGCCCAAAAAGGATACGAAGACCGTTCGGCTATTATTGCCGCTAACACCCCTTTTTATGATTCCATTTTGGCCAATAATCCAAATAGTACCCTCGTAACTTTTGGCCCAGAAGTAGGACTACCCGAAGGACAATTTGGTAATTCAGAAGTAGGACACATGAACCTTGGAGCCGGGCGAACGGTAAGACAAAGTTTGGTGCGTTTGAATGAATCTATCTCGACCAATATGCTCCAACACGAACCTGTTTTGGTTGATGCTATTAAATATGCCAAAGAAAATAATAAGCCATTTCATTTGATGGGTTTGGTTTCAGACGGTGGTGTACATGCACACATCAACCACGTGAAAGCGCTTTGTAATGTATTGAAAAACAGCGGATTAACGGAAGTATATATTCATACCTTTACAGATGGACGTGATTGTGACCCAAAATCTGGAACGGGTTTTATCTCAGATTTACAAGCATTTTTAAGAACTTCAGTTGGTAAAATTGCCACCGTTACGGGTCGTTATTATGCGATGGACAGAGACAACCGTTGGGAGCGAATTGAGGAAGCGTATGATGTAATGGTGAAGGGAGAAGGCGTGGCAGTTTGTGCTGAAGGTATCGTGGCATTAATGCAAGAATCGTATGCGGCAGGGGTTACAGACGAGTTTATCAAGCCTATTGTGGTAACAAAAAATGACAAGCCTATTGGTAGTATTCATGATGGCGATGTGGTGCTTTGTTTCAATTATCGCACCGACCGTCCGCAGGAAATCACGAAGGCATTAACCCAAGAAGATTTTCCTGAAAATGGCATGAAAAAATTGGATATTCGTTATCTAACAATGACCAATTACAACAAATCATTCACGAATGTAAATGTCATTTTTGATGATAGTAATTTACCTTCAACTTTGGGAGAAATTATAGCTAATGCGGGTAAAAAACAAATCAGAATTGCGGAGACTGAGAAATACCCACACGTAACTTTCTTCTTTTCGGGTGGTCGAAACGAACCATTTGAGGGAGAGTCAAGGATTTTATGTAATTCTCCAAAAGTAGCCACTTACGACCTACAACCCGAAATGTCGGTTTATGAAGTACGTGATTCGCTTTTGCCAGCTCTAAGAAAAGGCGAAGCCGATTTTGTATGTTTGAACTTTGCAAATCCTGATATGGTGGGTCATACGGGTGATTTTCAAGCAGTTGTAGAAGCTTGCGAGGCAGTAGATAAATCTTTGAAAGAGGTTGTTGAAGCGGCAGTAGCCAATGATTATTCAGTAATTGTGTTGGCTGACCACGGAAATGCTGACTATATGATTAATGACGACGGAACCCCAAATACCCAACATAGCCTTAATCTTGTGCCTTGTATTTTGATTGATAAAGATTACAAATCTATCAAGAACGGAAAATTAGGAGACATCGCTCCAACGATTTTAGCATTAATGGGCATAGAGAAACCTGCAATTATGACTGGGTTTAATTTGGTTGGTTAGTTATTTGTTATCAGTTATATCTGGTATTTTGCTTACTAATAAAAAGAGAAAAGCCTTCAATTACTACGATTGAAGGCTTTTCCATATTTAAATACTCGCTATTAACCAGTAACAAATAACTAATAACCAGTAACTAAAAACTACTACTGCAAAGGAATAATCAATTTCTCCCCACGTTCAGCCATATCTTTTGTCTTCTTATTGGCATCCATCAAAGCCTGTTTACTGATACCGTATTTTTTAGCCACTACTCTCAACACGTCACCAGCACCCACTGTATGAATGGCTTGAACTTTCACGTTCAATTTTGTAACGCCAACTTTAATGCCACTTGGCTCAACATTAGGATTGAGAGCTTGCAAAACTGATTTGCTCAAATGATAACGATTAGCAATTCCAAAAAATGTTTCGCCCGTCTGTACAGTATGCGAAATAGTTTCTCCACCCGAAGGAATAGCCACTTTTTTCTCTTCTTTTTTCTCGTCTTTTGTCGGTTCTTCTTTTGCTTTTTCCTTCTCTACATCCTTGGGTTTCTCAATAGGTTTTTTCTCATCTTTTGCCACATCATCCTTCCCAGTTTCTTCCAAAGGGGCTGGAATCACCACAGCATCAGCGCCATTATCATTCGACATGGCCACTGAATTAGGACGTTTGCTCACTAATTCTTCCGATACTGTGGCATCGTTTTTCATAGATTGATAGCCAGCATATAGCAAAGCCGCCACCACAGCAATCAATACATACAAAGTAATGGTTGGAATTTTTGAAGTTTCTTCGGCGGGTTGAGGGTTACGATAGTCTTCCATAATTTTTGTAAGGAGGGTTTATTTTATTGAATGAAATTTTCAATATTCAATGTAAAATGTTCAAGAAAGGAATATAATGCAAAATTCAACACATTGATAATCAACCATTTATAACATTAAAATATTGGTATTTTTACTTGAAAATTGAATATTGAATACTGGAAAGTAAACATTTAATTATTTCTTCAATTCCGCCACCATTTCATCCACTTTTGCGCTTAATTCTTTTTTATACTTTTGCAATTTAATAGCAATT
>JANPIG010001112.1:0-1806 GCA_031424875.1 Cytophagales bacterium | reverse complement strand
TGATTCTGCAAAATCTAAAAGTCCGAAGGTTACGCCGATGAGTAAGGTTTTAGGGGATTGGGGATTAGGGATTGGGGACTGGGAATTAATTACATCTTTTTCTCCCATCTCCTGTTTTCTGTCTCCTGTCCTGCTTGTTCCTTCCTCCAAAACTTTTGCCAGTCTTTCATAATCATTCAAGAAAAAACCTGAATTTGGGTGGTTGCTTTTTTTGATAAAATGTTCTACCATGTAAACTAAGGAAGAATTATTACGTTCCAGATAAGACGGTAGTAAGGCAAGTATTTGAAAATCAGCGAGTTTTCCGTAAAATTTTTCAAAAATCTGTTCGGCAATTTCAAGGTAAAAATCAGGGTCTGCTACGTGATGTCGGGACGTATTTTGTCCTGTTGTGCCACTACTTTCAAAGATGGTTTTGATGGGAGTATTGCCTGTAACAACTGTTTGTGTTTTGAAAAATTCAATAGGAAGAAAAGGAATTTGTTCAATAGTTCTTATGCTATTTGTCTGAATATTAAGGCATTGTATATATTTTTTATATACTGTATTGTGTTCAGCCTGAAAATGGAAAATTTCTAAAGCCAAGTTGTCAAAGTCTGGGACTTGCAGATTTAAAACCTTTTGTTTGAGTATTTGAATTTGTTGCATAAAATTTTATGATTCGATTTGAAATCGTATCACAAAATTACTTCAAATCATTATCTTTACGAGGTTTTCAAACAACAACCGATATAATTTTGTCGTTTATAATTTATGAAAAATAAAATACTATACATATCCTCAATTTGCCTGTTGTTGCTCTCTTGCACGGGCGAGCCTGATTTTAGCTTTATTCCAGAGATTGGTTTCAACAATGTTAAAGTATTGACTGTTTCGTCGCAAGGGTTATTAGGAGTTACTAAAAAAGATTCGGTAGTGATGACCGTTAATTTTCAAGATGGTGATGGCGATTTAGGATTCACACCTGCTGAATTAATTTTGCTCAAAAAAACTACTGGCGATAGTTTACAGACCTTTGTGGTAGATATTTTTGTGCAAAAAAATGGTAAGTTTTTAAAGAGTAATCCCAAAGAAAAATTTGGAGGAAATATTCCAATCCGTTTCAAACAAGGTTCGAAACCAGGCCCTATTGAAGGTACAGTTGATTATTCTGCTACTTTTGAATATAACGTTTTTCAAGGCATTCCGTATTTGACGGGTAAACGTGATACAGTGAAATTTCAGATACAGATTAAGGATAGAGCTTTGAATAGAAGCAATGTCATAGAAACCAATCCCGTAGTTATTTATGCCAATTAATATAAATTTCTTTTATCAAAATAACCTGCATGAAAATGTGGGTTATTTTCGTTTTATACCATTAACTAAAATATCTTGCCTAAAATTGCGAACCATATTTTTTATCAATATCTTTAAGTTGCAACTACTTAATTTACAGGCAAATAATGGCAATAAAATATATTTTTGGGCTTATTTTTTTGCTAAGTTTCTCTACTTACGCACAAGAAATTAGTCTTTCAAATTCTTCCAATGAAGTGCCTGTGAGTTATAATTGTTCAATTTTTGAAGACCTTAATCACCGATTTTTTGAGAACGATATTCTAACTCCCGACTTCCAAAAAAACTTCCAAAAAACTAAGCTCTCCATCCCTAATTTTGGCTACGGGACAAGTGATATTTGGATAAAAATAAATCTGAATAATTCCTCCTCAAAACACTGGTTTTTAGAAATTGACAATCCCCGAATAAATCATCTATATTTCTTTTTGGTAAAAAATAATGGCACTGGAATTGAAGGAAATCGTT
>JANPIG010001111.1:0-13623 GCA_031424875.1 Cytophagales bacterium | reverse complement strand
GATTTTAATTGTGGATTAAAGGCTTATAAAAATGAAGTTATCAAAACCATTACGCTTTACGGCGAAATGCACAGATACATTCCAGTAATGGCAAAATGGAATGGTTTCGATAAAATTGGTGAGAAAGTAGTTCAACATCAAGCTCGAAAATATGGCACAACAAAGTTTGGAATTGAACGTTTTTTATACGGGTTTTTAGATTTATTATCTATTACTTTTATCCAAAAATTTGGCAAACGTCCCATGCACATTTTTGGCGGTTTTGGCATTCTTTCTTTTCTCATCGGAAGCGTCATAACGCTCTATCTAATTGGCGAAAAAATCTATGCTATCACCAATCATTTAAAATTCAGAAACGTAACCGATAATCCCCTTTTCTTCTTGGCATTAGTCGCCATTATAATTGGTGTTCAACTTTTCGTAGCAGGATTTATAGGTGAATTAATGACCCAAAATTCAGATAAAACCACTGATTATCAGATTAAGGAAACGATTTGAAATAAGACAGAAGTTTTATCTTTTTATGTAAAAATTTATTATATGGAAAATTTAACATATAGAGTTATTATTACCAAAGATTCCGAAGGAGGTTATCTTGCAGATGTTCCTTCTCTAAATCATTGTATTTCTTACGGAGATACTATTGAAGAGGCTATTGAAAACGTTAAAGAGGCTATTGATGGCGTTTTAGAAACAATGGTAGCACATAATTTGCCAATCCCAAATGATGAAAATTCTCTGGAAATCTTTCTTCATATTCACAATAATTACAATCAATCATATTCCCTAATTTCTGCATAATGGATTTTTCACCTAAGAGATTAATAAAATTATTGCAAGAGAGGGGATGGGTATTGGACAGAATAAAAGGTAGTCATTATATCTTTTATAATGAAGAAACAGGTGAAACAATGCCTATTCCAGTTCATGGCAATAAAGATTTAAAGAAAGGGCTTTTTTATGCTATTCTGAAAAAAACTGGAATAGATAAAAATGAGATTTAGTATAAATCTACGTGTTCACTTAATAACTATTAAAATGTTAGATTTAGCTTGGCTCGGCAGAACCAAATTATTAGTCGGAGAGGAACGTCTCCAAAAACTTCAAAATGCTCATGTATTAGTCGTGGGCTTGGGCGGTGTAGGTTCATTTGCCGCTGAATTTATTGCCCGTTCGGGCGTAGGAACGATGACCATTGTGGATGGTGATGTAGTGGACCCTTCCAATAGAAACCGTCAATTACCAGCCCTTGCCACCACCCACGGACAACCCAAGGCCGACTTAATGGCAGAGCGTTTATTGGCAATCAATCCAGATTTAAAACTCACTTCGATTCGTGAATTTCTTTCTCCAGAAGCCGCAGAAGCTATTTTGAGTAGTCAGAAATTTGATTATGTCATGGATTGTATTGATTCCGTTACGCCAAAATTAACTTTATTGACAACCGCTTACGCAAAAAATCTCCGCATTGTTTCTTCAATGGGAGCAGGGGGAAAAATCGACCCTACCAAAATTCGCACTGCAGATTTGTTCGATACACGTGAGTGTTATTTGGCATCGTTGATGCGGAAGCGTTTGCGGAAATTGGGAATTACATCGGGTATAAAAGCAGTATATTCTACGGAAGAAATGATGGCAGAATCCTTGATGCTGACGGATGGAGCGAATTATAAAAAGTCAGCTTATGGCACTATTTCGTATATGCCAGCCGCCTTCGGGGGCGTGTGTGCATCAGTAGTTTTGAGGGATTTATTGGGCTATCCTGTGGAGATGGAAAAGAAATTGCCAGCATTAGCCGCCAGAGAGAAAAAGCAGAAAGCGATTGAGGCGAAGCGGAAGTAAGTTTTATTTGACAAACAATATTAATTCAAGTTCATCTAATGTCAAATCAAAATGGTTAGCAATATTTTTCAAAATTATTCTTAATGTTCCTTGTTTCATAGGGTCATGGTTAGGCACAGTTTCTGAATGTTTGCCGTTTTGTTCAGTTTGAACGCCGTTTTGTCTTATTGCAATATAGCCCAACAATTTTAATCTTTTTACAAGTTCTTTACCTGTTATATCTTTTGGTATCATATTCTAAAAGGCAAAAACTTCTTGTCTTCTGAAATTCATAATGACTCGGTGTGGTATATCAAGAGGGTTTTCAAAATGACATTCTAAGGCACTTTTTATCATCTCCTTCAATTCGTCTATCGTATCACCTTGAGTAACAATATGTTCATCTTTGGTTACAAAAGCCTCCGCTACATATCCACCATCTTCTAAATCTTCTTCGATTTCAAATGTAATTTCTTCCATTGCTTTATTTATTTCTGATAAATTTTACTCAAAATTAACTAATAGACAACGTTTTTGAGTATTATACTATTGTCTATTAGTTAATTATAAAATTCCTACGCCAAAGGTGGAATTCTCAATACTTGACCTGGATAAATTTTGTCTGGGTGCGAAAGCATTGGCTTGTTCGCTTCAAAAATTACAGGGTATTTCATCATATCGCCATAATATTCTTTGGCAATTTTAGACAAAGTATCACCCGAAACTACTTCGTGATATTTGGCTTCTTCGGCTGGTTCAGCTACGTCCAAACGGTTATCAACCACTTTTACGCCTTCTACGTTACCAACTGCCAACGCCAATTTCTCAGCATCTTCTTGTTTGGCAACTTCACCTTCCAATACAACAGTATCTCCCGCAGTTTTCACGGTCAATGAGTTGTAAGGCAAGCCCAATGTTTTGATATGAGCCAATAAAGCACTGGCTCTCAATGGTTCTACTGTTTCAGCCGTAGCTGGTTCTACTTCTTTGTGTCCTCCGAAAATCTTTTCTCCGACACCCTTAAAAAATGACATTAATCCCATAATTGTAAGACGGTTTTGTTTAATTATTTGTAAATAAATTTAGTGGGTAGCGAATTTAATTGTTTACCCAAAATCAAAAGTATCTTTTTTTGATACCTTCACAAAATTTAAGACAAATTTTTTTTACTAATGTCACTTAAATAACTCAAATGTCTAATCAAAATGCCATTTTAAGCTTTATTTTTTTTCCTCCTCAAGAAATAGATGTTGTAATTTCTTGGTAATCTTTCCTATTTTACCATCACTAAATACTTGATTATCAGTTTGTGTGATAGCTATAATTCGTTTGGTGCTACCCGTGGTAAAAACTTCGTCAGCATCCCAAAATTCTTGAATAGAAACGTCTCTTTCTTCCAAGGTAAAGTGATTTTTGGCAAAATTTAGAATATGTTTTCTCGTAACGCCAAATAATGCACCGTCCAATGGTGTAATGATTTTCTCATTTTTTACGATAAAAATATTACTTCTTGATGATTCCGAAATCTTGCCGTTTTGATGATACAATACATCATCCGCTCCCATTGCTTTCATTTGTGGCAAAACACGAATCGGAACTATATAATTTAACGTTTTTATTTCAGGAATCTCTCTTCTATATTCCACCGACATTAATTTCATACCTACATCAGCAGGTTTGAACTCAAAAGGTTTACCCGTTACGATTAGATTAGAATTTTCAGCGGGCGTATAGCCATCAGCGGAATAGCCGCCCGTCAGAATCATTTTTACGCCCAAAAGTTTATGCGGATGAAGCCTGATAATTTCGTGGATAATTTCTCGTAAACGCTCACGAGATTCTGGAATGGGAAGCCCCATTAATCGGGCAGAATTATGAAAACGGTCGAGGTGGTCTTCGATAAAAACTGGTTGCCCGTCAATTGCTCGAAAAAAATCAAAAATACCATAGCCACGCACTAAACCAAGGTCAGAAACGTGGATTTGGGCTTTTTCAGCAGGGATGATTTCACCGTTTAGATAGATTTGTTCTTGCATGGTTATATTTTCTTAATCATTTTACTTCTCCAATCTTCACTATCGCCTTAAAAATACTCACGGCACTCCCTCTAAAAGTCCCATTGATGGGCGTAACCATTTGCGGAATTGCCGATGCCCCGATAGGTACGTGATTACCCGAAACCAAACAATTTTGGGTAGGGTCAAAACCTCGCCAACCGCCCCCAGGCAAATACACTTCCACCCAAGCGTGTAGGTATTGAATACGGTCAGGATTTTCCGAGTCTATGTAATAATAGCCACTCACAAAACGGGCAGCAATACCCAAAGCTCTACACATGGCGATATATAATACCGAATAATCACGGCAAGAACCGTTTTTGCTCAATAAAGTGGTTTCAGGAATATGCGGCAAACCGTCTTCTCTGATTTCATACGAAAATTGATTAATGTATGAATTGAGCGTTGTGAGAAATGCAGTTGTGTTCCAATTGACACTGGCGGCAAGTTGCCTTGCAGTTTGGTCTATTAGCGTTGTGATGCCATCTTTTACTAAATAAGGACTCAATACATTCTCTAATTCATCCGAATATTTGATGGGTAAACTGCTACTTTCAAAAGGATGATATAGGAAAGATAAGGGATTAAATTCAGTAGTTTCTACCAATGATTTTACCTTGATATTGAGCGAAGAGGTGGTGTCTTTGAAGAAAAGAATGTATTGAATATTATCAGAGAAATCAAGATTTTTGGCAATGGTGCTGGGCTGCGGTGTAATCTCAATTTCATGTGAGATTAGAGTCAATAATGAACTTCTTTTAGGATGCAGATATAAATAATGAGGTTCCAGAAAAACCGCATTAGTGTATTGATAGTCAAGTTCGTGTTCAATAGATAATTTCATATTTATTTTAGGGGTTTAGGGATTATGAGTTTTAAAGATTAAGGAATTAGGAAATTTAAAAAAGACCTAATCTCTTAATCTCAAAACACTTAAATCCCCAATATTTCTTTCACCCAATCATCCGAAAGTTTATCTACGGAAGTTTTCAGAAGTGCATTCCATTGGTTGGTAATTTTATTCATCTGTCCTTGCCCAAGTCGATGTTCAATGATATGAAAACTGTTTTTATGATAAACAATTACATCAATCGGATAATCAACATCACTGGCACTCACTTGGGTGGCATCAAAGGAAAGAAATCCTAATTTCAGCGCATCTTCAATGGAAGTTTCGTAAGATAAAGCTCTGTTTAACAAGGGTTTACCATAATTTGAATTGCCAATGATTTGATATTTTAACCCTTCATTTATCTCGATCCAATTGCCTTCTGGAAAAACCAAAAACAGTTTATGTTCATCGTCCTTAGACATTTGTCCGCCAATGATGGCGTGCAAATTAAATGAATAGCCCTCTGCTTTTAGGATGGCACGGTCTTCATCAGCAACACGTCTAATCATTGCCCCGAAAGCATTGACGGCTTCGTACATATAATCAAAGGTAAAGCCTTCTTCTTCCGTCATCCGGTTGAAATAAATGATGGATTTATCTCTGACCGAACGCAATCCTGCCGTCATAATAAACAAAGAGTGGGTGCCAATTTCGTGGATTGACACTTTTTTGTTGGAGTACGCCTCTGTGCCAGCGGTGATGCGGGTGTCGGCAATGGCAACTAAGCCGCCTTTAATTTTTATTCCTAAACAGTAAGTCATTATAGTTTTTGTGGTTAATGCTGTACATTTCACAAATTTAGCCACTCCTTCATTGATTCACCACAACATTTAGTAATTCTTCTTGAATAACTGGTTTTAAATCGAAATAAGTTTTGAAAATTGCCTTACCCACAAGATTATTTTTTTCCTGAAAAGCATCTAAAAATTCGTGTAATCCTTGTTCAAAAATATCTTTCACCTCTGTAAATTCAATTTCAGAGCGTAATTTGCTTAAAGCTTTTTCGGCAGGATTAGAATACGAGTTGGTAATAGCCGTTCCTGATATTTCATAAAGCGATAATTCAGCTTGACGAATACAATACATTACAGAACGAGGAAATTTTTTATCTAACAACAAAAAATCAACAATAGCAGTTGAATTCACGATTTGGTATTGTTGCCTAAACATATTATAAGCACTTACAGACTTCAATACTGCCGACCAAAGCAACAAATCCAGGGGTGAACCAACGGCATCAATCTCAGGAAGAAGCGTAAAATACTTTACATCCAAGAAACGGGTTGTCTTGTCGGCACGTTCCAAAAGCCTCCCTAAACGTCCAAAATGCCACGCTTCACCCCGTGTGATGGTGGAATCTACAATGCCATAAAATAGCTGACTTCCAGATTTAATATTATCCAGAAAGCCCTGATAACGAGCTAATTCCCACGATTTACTTTCGTTGGCAGCATTTTTTACCGTCCAATAAATCTGATTGACATACTCCCACATTTCACGAGAAATGCTTTCACGGATGGTACGGGCATTCTCACGAGCTTCCAGTAAACACGATAAAATTGAGTTGGGATTTCTAACATCAAAGGTCATGAAATAGAGGACATTCTCACGAGTGGGAGCATCATAACATTTCTCAAAAATAAAATTATCCGCCGTAGCAATCAGAAGAGGCTGCCATTGCTCGGGCACATTCGGAGGTAAATCCAACGCTAAATTGAAATTTACCGAAATAAAACGGGCATAATTATCAGCACGTTCAATGTACCGATTCATCCAATAAACAGAGTTTGCAACACGACTGAGCATAGGTTTTAGATTTTATGGTTCTTATACGATTTATATAGAAGTCGTCCTTCAAAAGGACGACTTCCATATTTTATGAACAAATTATAGTTGAACCGTTTTTATATAAATACTTTTACTAAAATTAACAGAAAATCTCATTTCTTCAATGTTATTGGTAATATTTTGTTGAAATAATTTAGACCTATATCTTTACCAATTCATAATTCCTATCTCATAATTCATAACTATTTATAGATACGTCTGAATCGCAAAATCATAACCTCTCAAACCGAAACCGATGATGATTCCGATGGAATTTTTACTCAAAAAACTGTGATGACGAAACTCCTCACGGGCATATACATTCGATATATGCACCTCTACGGCGGGCGTTTTCACGGCGGCGATGGCATCGGCAATGGCAATGGAAGAGTGCGTAAACGCCCCTGCATTCAAGACGATTCCATCATAAGAAAAGCCAATTTCATGGATTTTGTCAATTAAGGCTCCTTCGTGATTAGACTGAAAGTATTCTAAATCAACCGTATGGGCATAATTATCTTTTAATACTTCAAAATATTGCTCGAAGGTCTGATGACCGTAAATTTCGGGTTCACGTTTGCCCAACAAATTCAAGTTGGGTCCGTTGATGATGATGATTTTCTTTTTGGACATTTTATTTGAGTTAAAAAGTTTTATAGTTAGAGAAGTTAACAAGTTGAACTTTTATTAGTCGTTAATTCCATCGGTTTTGTTGAAAAACTATTTAACTACTTTAACTTTATAACTCTTTAACAGTAAAAACAATGAATTGGCAAATCTATTTAAAAAATTTCAAAAGCTATCTCACTTTGGAACGTTCTCTTTCAGAAAATTCGATTGAGGCGTATTTGCGTGATGTCGGAAAGCTCTGGGAATACCTTGAAATTGCAGGTGAGCCAGATATTCAGCCCGAAACCGTTACGGATAAACACATTTTTAATTTCTTTTATTATATTGGTGAATTGGGTTTGGAGACTACCTCACAAGCCCGAATGTTATCGGGTTTAAAGGCATTTTTCAAATATCTTCTCTTGGAAGATGTTATCAAAACCGACCCAATGGCATTGATTGTCTCGCCCCGTGTTGGCAGAAAACTACCACCAACTTTGACATTCCCAGAAATCGAAAAAATGTTGGATGCCATCGACCTTTCTACCAACGAAGGTACACGAAATCGGGCAATTTTGGAAGTGCTTTATAGTTCGGGTTTGCGGGTTTCGGAATTGGTAGAAATGAAATTGACCGAGTGTTTTTTTGATATTGGCTTCCTCCGCATCATCGGGAAGGGCGATAAAGTGCGGCTCGTTCCCATCGGCAGGGATGCTTTGCATTATCTAAAAATTTATTTGGAAACCATCAGAAGCCAGCAAGCTATCAAACCCGAAGCTGAGAATCATGTTTTTCTAAATAGAAGAGGAAATAAATTAACCAGAGTAATGATATTCTTAATTATCAAAGACTTAGCGGCAATATGTGGCATTCAAAAGAAAATCAGTCCGCATACTTTCAGACATTCTTTTGCTACGCATTTGATTGAAGGCGGGGCAGACCTCAGAGCCGTTCAAGAAATGTTAGGACATGAATCCATCACCACGACAGAGATTTATATGCATTTGGATAGAGAATATTTGCAGCAAACCATTGTAGAGTTTCATCCGAGGAGTAGAAAAAAGGAGCAAAGGCACTGAGGCACAAAGGAACAGAGTGAAATTTTGCCCATCATAAAAACGAATTTAAGCAAATAAAATAAGTGTCAAATGTGTTTCAATATTATTTATAAAAATAATTTAATAAAAACTTGACATTGTTCATTTTTTTTTTTCTACATTTGATTCAATAATAGTAGAACCTAATTTTAGCCACTCTTTTAGAAAATTCCCCACTCATTTTTGAATTTTATTCACTCAGTTTCCGTATTCTTTTATTAATTCATAAAAAAGCCGCCCTCAGCAGCCTTGTAAACTTTGGAGGAACGGCTTGAATCTTAATTATCGTTCAACAATTTAAATTCATGTCAAAGGTATGAAAAAATCATTTACTACACTCGTATTATTTATCCTATTTTCTTATGGATTGAAAGCTCAGAATTTCGTTGAAGAAGTTGAAGAATCAAAAGCAAAAGGCTCTGATAAGGTTAAAGTAAAGTTTGAAAAATTAAAGAAGAATGAAAATTTTGAATCGGTGCATTACATTAATTTTAATGAATTGGCACGAATTCAAAAAGATGGAAAAATTACAATTGCATTGCCTAATATGAAAGAGCCTGTTGAACTGATTACCTTTAGGATGGAGTATAAAACAGACACAGATTATAATTGGTATGCAACCACAAAAGATGGTTTTGGAAGTGTTATTATTTTACGAAAAGGCGATAATTACACAGGACATTTTTCTTTTCCTAATAAAAACGATTATCAGATTATTTCAGAAGAAGGGCAGCATATTCTTATTAAAATGAAACCGAGTAAGATTGATAAACAGAATTGTGTAGCTAAACTTGAAAAGATAACAGGGAATGTTTTAAAAGATAGACCTAATGCTGAAAGAGTAGTACCTTGCCATAACCCGATTAGAATATTGGTTTTATGGACGCAAGCAGCAGAAAATACAGGATTGAATGTCAATAATATTATAGATACGGCTATTGGACAATTTAATAATTGTATTTATAGAAGTAGCATTACAGGCGATGCAACAATTCAGATTGTTGGAAGACAGAAAATAAACTTTTACGAAAGTGATGATATGAAACGAGATGTATTAGATTACCCAAGTTCTGGACCAGGTTCAGCATCGTCTTTAAGAAATTCATTAAATGCAGATATTGTAGTTCTACTTACCTATGGAACAAGTGGAAATTATAACGATTATGGCGGAGCTGTAAAAGAAGTTCGAATAGACCCTGATAATGCTTATGCAATCGTACAAATTCATCATGCAACAGATGGTAATAGGGCTTTTACTCATGAGGTGGGACATCTTTTTGATGCACACCACAATATTAGTGATGATGATACACCAGGTCAGCCTTATGCACACGCAAAAGAACTTCAAACGCCAATATTTCAAGCTAATTGCTTTACTATGATGCATAGACTTAACCCTGTAATTGATAATTTTTCAAACCCAAATGTGTATGTCAATGGGATTTCAACAGGTACTACAACCGTTGCAAATAATGCAAGACGTATAGGAGAAACTTGTACATCTGTTAGAGATTATAGACCGAATCCTAATGATAATATTCTATATTCAAATATTGATGGAACAAATTATGGTTATGTTTATCAATCATATACGTGGGAAGCAGTAACAACTTGTAGCAATAGTACACCATTTAATTACGAATGGTGTACCAGTAATGACGCTTTTAATTGGAATTATCGAGGAGGTGGGGAATATTATAGTGAATATTTACCGTGGACGGGTAATAATTACTACTATCTGAGGCTAAAAGTAACTGCACAGAATGGTCAAGTCAGTGATAGTTATCAAACTATTTATTTAGACTATTCACAAGCGAGAGGAAGAATAGCCGCATCAGAAGATAAGCAATCACAATCTTTTGCTCCTATTAGTTGGAAAAATAATAAAGTTGAAAAACCTGCTGAAATCTCTAATTTGGCGATTGATAACATTTATCCAAACCCAACAAACTCTGAATTAAGTTTTACCTTCTTTAATCCTAAATTTCAAGAATTATCACTTTCCATAGTAGATGTTTCGGGAAGAAGTGTTTCATTATTTTCAAATGAAAAAATGGAGAAAGGTACTCATGTAAAATTGATTAATGTAGATAATTTTTCTTCTGGTTTATTCGTAATGAAATTATCTTCTGAATCAGAGACAATTTCTTCAAAAGTAATCATTAAGAAATAAATTTTTGCAATTATGAAAATAGCATTAATATTAATTATGTTTTTCTTTTTCTTAGGATGTAAAGGTGTAGATACAGACCCTTATACTAATGGACGTATTATCGAGGCTACATTTAATGGAAAATCTTGGGAAAATTCAAGACTAAGAGTTAATTTTTTACGAAATTGTACATCAAGTGTTAATTTACTTATTGAAATATCTAATTCGCAAGGTTTTAATCGAGAAACATTTTCTATTTCAAAAATACCACTTCGGAGTGGAGTATTTGATATAAAAAAACATATTTATACGGGTGCTGTATGTTTAGAGGACTCATTGTTAAATACTAAAAAAGTTGATGGCTTCTACTCTACTTCACAGGATGATGGAGATGTGGGAAAAGATGTTTATTACGTTCTTGAAAGTAGTAGAGAAAACAATAAATTAACAATTGATAGGTATAACAGTGGTGTTAAATTTATTTCTGGAGAATTTAATGTTACGTTACTGTTAGAACGTAAAAAAGATGGGACTAAAAAGTATTTTGATTCAGTAGATACAATCAGAATAACAAAGGCACGTTTTGAGGCTTCGGGATTTTGATAATTTATCTGAAAATTTAGGCTATTATCTTTTGAATTAAAACCCAAAAAGAAAATAGCCTAAATTTTTATGTTTACAATTTAACCCTTTATCGAATTCCGAATCCTACTCAATGAATCTGGATGAATTCCCAAATAAGAAGCCAAATCTTTAATCGGTATCAAACGCAAGGCATCTGGTTGATTTTCAAGGAGATGCAAATAACGTTCTTCGGCAGTTTTTGAAATTAATGTATAAGTTCTGCGGGTTTCACGAATGTATAATTGTTCGGCAATCATACGGTGAAAATGTTCTGCATTTTTGGAGGTTTCCAATAAGTCAAAAACTGGCAAATAGCGAAGCCTAAAAGCCTTAATATTGGTGACGGCTTGAATAGAAATCGCTGAGGGGCGTTGTGCCAAGCAAGAGGAAAAAGAACTCACTAAGTTGCCCTGAAAACCCAAATCTACGCATATTTCTTTACCTTCGTCGGTGGCAGCTTCGTATTTTACGGCTCCTTCCAAAATGAAATAGGCGTATTTCTCTACGTCTCCACGCTTGGTCAAATATTCTTTCTTTTTGAAAGAAACTTCTTCAATAATGTTTTGGTAAAAATCCCATTCTTCTGACGTGAAATTGGCTAATTTGAAGATGGATTCTTTGACAAGATAAATTTTATTAGTGTTGGATAAGGACATTTGTTAGGAATTTTTATTATTTAAAGAGTGGTATTTAGCGGATTTCCTGACAAATATAAGTTTTTTGATTGAAAGTAAAGCTACCGTTTGATAAAATGAGGAAAGGAAGACAGAAAACAGGAAAAAGAGAGACAGGAAAATTCATCTTCTCCATTCCTCCTTTCTTCCTGTCTCCGTTTATTCAGTAAGTTGAAAACTAATCAGCAAAGTAAATTTTACCGCCACCGCTCTGCCAGATTGTTTTCCTGCCGACCAACGAGGCATCAATTTTATCACTCGCTCGGCTTCTTCATCACAGCCAAAACCTAAACCTTTCAGAATATCAACTTTCGAGATTGCTCCATCTTGCCCGACTACAAACTGTACATACACCTTTCCACTCACGCCAGCATTAGAGGCAGGATTGGGATAGCGAAGGTTTTTCTGTAAAAATTTTGACAAAGCCGCTACCCCTCCTGCATATTCAGGCATTTGTTCAACCACAAGCCATTCTTTTACTTCATCCACTTTTACTTCTACTGGTTGGGCGGGTTCTGTGCCTTTGCCAATATCTGGGTCATCTACGGGGATGGGTTCGTCCACACCCACAACATCCTTTGTCCCAATATTTGATGCTTTGTTCAAATCATCTTGGTCTGGGGGAAGTTCTGTTGCTTTATCGTCTTCTACAATTACTGGTTCTACAAATCTTGTTTCAGCTCGTACTTGTTGTTCAGGTTGTGGTGGGGGAGGGGTTTCGGGTTTTACGGGCGGTATTACTTCCTCGGGAGGTGGAGGTAAAATAAGCACAGTTGGTTTTACCGTTATCTCTCTTATTTCATTAATTTTTACCTTCGCCCAAATCATAGGCGTAAGGATTGCTAAACAAAACAGTCCAATGCCAATGAGCAAGGCACGGTTAATAACTCGTTGATAATCAGTTCTTAGCGAATAAGCTCCGTAAGATTTGTTGCGATTTCGGAAGATAATATCCTCCAAAGTCTCAGGATTTTCTGGTTGATTTTGCATGATTGTTTATTATTTAAGTTAAACTAATTTTTTAGTTGATTGAGTTTTAAAAAATCCCCACGGTGGGAGTGGGGATTTTTGATTTACGATTTTATTTAAAATCTTTAATTTTCATTTCTTTTTCAAAGTAATCACAATTGCACCATTTTTGGCTTCTTCTCCGTATCTCATAATGGCTGTTTCTCCTTTGTACATCTGTAATTTCTCAATATCTTTTGGGTCTATTCCATTTAATTCAAATTCGCCTACCTTTTTACCTTGCATCATATAAATAGGCTTTTCTGATTTATCCAAACTCATTCTTGTTACGTCGGTATTAGCAATATTTTTTTTATTGAATACAGAAACATCATTGCTTTCTAAAACCGTTGGTATTTTTTGGATAGCCCAGTTTTTATCTATGTTTTGAATTGTTGTTGAATCTTGACTAAAAGAGAATTGAATGAATAACATTAATGCGAAAATTAATTGTAATATTTTTATGAGTGATGTTAAATTTATTTGGTATAAAAATAGAAGATAGTTTCTATTCTGATAACTGAAAATTAATTGGAATTGTAAAACGACTTCTTACAACTCTTCCACTTTGTATGCCTGGATTCCATCTTGGAACGGATTTAATGACTCTTATTGCCTCTTCATCACAGCCATATCCAATGCCTCTTAATGTTTTGAAGTCACTCGCAGAACCATCTTTATTTACAATGAATTCTGTGTAAACTTTTCCTTTAATATTGGCTTTTTGTGCGGCAACAGGATATTTTAAATTTTCCTGTAAATATTTACTAAACCCTTCCATACCACCTGGGAATTCAGCTTGTTGGTCAACAGCATTGAAAACTTCTGATGATTTCGCCAACTGAAAATTAATCGGAACAGT
>JANPIG010001110.1:0-3800 GCA_031424875.1 Cytophagales bacterium | reverse complement strand
ATATAATGCTGAGAAATTTGCTAAACCAAAGCATAAAGAGCATTTTACGAGTGAGTTTTTAAATACAAATACCAAATAAATGAAATTCAAAAAACACGTTTTTATCTGTACAAATCAGAAAGATGCACCCAAGAAATGTTGTGGTGATGAAAGAGGCATGGCATTAGTCGATGCTTTTAAAAATTCAATGAAAGAAAAAGGTTTATTAACCGATATGCGAGCTCAAAAAACGGGTTGTTTAGACTTCTGTGCATTCGGTCCAACGATGGTAGTATATCCAGAAGGCGTATTTTACGGAAACGTGCAACTCTCTGATGTTGAGGAGATTATAGAAAGCCATTTGGTGAATGATGTACCTGTAGAGCGGTTAGTGATTAGTTAGATTTTTTACTTCCCGAAAGTTATTTCTACTTTCGGGAAGTTTAGCTATTTGGGAACTTCCCGAAAGTAAAAAACCCGCAATGGATGTTGTTTCGGGAAGTCTTTCAAAAAAATAACAAAAATATGTACCGAATATACCCCACATTATTAAACTCTTTTGCTCTCTACGAAAGCCAGATTACTGACTCGCAGGGAGAAATTATTGTGGATTTGGGGGAGATGCTTAACCGAATAAATAGAGTAAAAAAACCCACCACACAGGCACAACAGAAGGGAATTGACTTTGAAAAGGCAGTAGTTACGGGCGAAAATGAGGATAGTTTTAATGAGGGTGTCATTGAAAAAGCTCGTGAATTATTACCCACAAAATACAAAACGCAATTTTACTGCGAAACCCAATACAAACAATGTAAAATCTATGGCTACGTGGATTTAGTGGGTGGTGACCGTGCCGTTGATTTAAAATCTACCCGTTATTACGAACCCAATCGTTTTGCTTTTAATCATCAAAATCTATATCTTTTAGCTTTATCAAAGTGGGGCGTAAAAACTCTGGATTACGTCATTACCGACTTCAAAGAAGTTTATCAAGAAACCTACCACATTGATTCCTACGACTTTACACCCCTTTATAAACAAATTGATAACTTTGTAGATTTCTTAAATCAACATCGCAAGATGATTAGAGATAAGAAAATTTTTGATAAAAAAACGGACAGTAATCAGTTGTCATTATTTTAGAAATACTCAAAACATCTTCTTCCAACCAAATCTAATCAACAATAACATCGCAATAAATCCAATGGCGATGTATTGAAAAGGCACATAAGTAATGGCATAAATCCTGAGCCTATCCACAAACCACATGATGCCAATTGCTGCAAAGATAATCATAACAAATCCCGATAATTTCCCAAAAGCTGGAACATATTCAAATGGTATGCTTCTTTTAATGATTATCAAGGTAATGACCATTGTGATAATGGGCAAAACTTGGGTAACTAAATTCATTGTCCAAATACTTTGACGTTCAAAAAGAAAAGTATAAAGATTGAGCGTGAAAGCAAAAATGCCAGGAATAGCCGCCGCATAAGCAAAAACAGCATAAATATAGCGAGCTTGAGATTGTTGGGGAGGAACGGAGGGATCTTGCCATATACTGATAATGAATGTTAGCAAAGGTATGCAAAGCAGGAACCAAATCAGTGCGGAAGGATTGGTGGACACTTGGTCAAAAATATCTCGTAAAGTCATTATGAAAGAGTTTTAATAAATTTGGCTAAATTGCTTTGAATTCACTAAAATTAAGAAGAATAATATGGAAATCAATATCAAAGATTTTGAATTTACGGGTGATAAAAAATTCGACATCAAGAAATCAAAGACTAAAATTAAGGATTTTTACGAATCCGAAGAAGAATATGACGGAATGATGGCTGAATTGCGTGAAAAAACTGATAAATACCAAAGCCTGATGTATGCTCATGACCGATATTCGATGCTTTTGATAATTCAAGCCTCTGATGCTGCGGGTAAAGACGGAACCATCAAAGCTGTAATGTCGGGCGTAAACCCTGCTGGTATTTCAGTAGAAAGCTTCAAAAGACCTTCTGAAATTGAATTAGGACATGATTTTATGTGGAGAAACAATGTAAAATTGCCCGAAAGAGGTAATCTAATGATTCATAATCGTTCGTATTATGAGGAAGTTCTGACCGTAAAAGTTCACCCCGAAATCTTGACAGAAGGACAAAAAATCCCTACTGAATTTACTAAAAACCTTGATAAAGTTTGGGAACAACGTTATGAAGATATTAAGAATTACGAAAAATATTTAACTCGAAATGGTACAGTTATTCTGAAATTTTACCTTAATGTTTCTAAAGAAGTCCAAGCCGAAAGATTAATTGAACGAATTGAAGACCCTACTAAAAACTGGAAATTTCAAGAAGGAGACGTAACAGAACGTGATTTTTGGAAACAATATCAACATGCTTATGAAGATATGGTAAATGAAACTGCCTCAAAAAGTGCGGCTTGGTACGTCATTCCTGCCGACGACAAAAAGAATATGAGGCTGATAATCAGCACAATAATCTTAGAAAAGATGAAAGAACTCGATATGGAATATCCAGAAAGTACGCCCGAAAGACAGGAGACATTGAAAGGTTTGATTGCGAGGATTAAAAAGCAGAATCAGGAATAACGGTTCACGGTGAACGGTTGAAGGATTAATGGTTTTGAGAGAAAATCAGATGCAGATTTAAGCGAAAAATTTGGTAAATTTGTGGGAAATCTCTGTGATGTTAGTTTCTCAAAACTGACATTTAGGGTTCTCAAACCCACATTATGTAAAGATTTGAGAATCTTTATGTGTCAGTTTTGAGAAACTGACACCACTTTAAAGCCCCAAATATGCGACTGAATTTCAAAGACTTAATTATATTCGAGAACGACGATTATATTCTGATAAACAAACCTCCACACATCGCTTCGTTGGACGAGCGACAAGCTGATAACTCATTAAGTATCTTGCGGTTAGCAAAGGAATATTCTGACGATGCTCAATTGGCTCACCGTTTGGATAAGGAGACTTCGGGGGTGTTAGCCATTGCCAAAAATCCTGAATCATATCGTCATTTGGCTATGCAATTTGAGCATAGAAAAGTAGAGAAACGTTATCATGCCGTAGTAAATGGTACACATGATTTTGAGATGATTTCGGTGTATTTGCCCATCGCCCAAAAGCGGGATGGGACACAGGTAACGATTGATAGACAAAAAGGCAAAGAAGCCGAGACAATTTTCAATACTATCAAGGTGTATCGCCATCATACACTTGTGGAATGTATGCCCATCACGGGGAGGATGCACCAAATTAGGATACATTTGGTCTGTTTGAAAGCTCCCATCGTGTGCGATCCAACTTATAATGGCGACATGATTTATCTGTCGGATATTAAAACGAAGAAGTTTAACCTAAAGAAAGATACAGACGAATTGCCTTTAATCAGAAGAGTAGCTTTGCATGCACATTCACTCACGTTTAGGCTTATGAATGAGGAAGTTATCAAAGTAACGGCACCTTATCCAAAAGATTTTGAGGTTTTGGTAAAGCAGTTAGATAAGTTTTCGTAATTTTGTACTTACAAAAGGCTCCATAGTTCAATGGATAGAATGTAGGTTTCCGGTACCTAAGATGCAGGTTCGATTCCCGCTGGGGCTACAATTTAAAGTTCTAATTATTTGATTTTCAAATGGTTAGAACTTTTTTGTTTTTTTGCCTTTGTTGGTGTTTTCACTAACAAATCGGACAGTAATTTTTTTGCCTTTGTTGGTGTTTTCACTAACAAATCGGACAGTAGTTTGTTGGTGAAAACACCAACAAAGGCTGCAAATTATCAAATTTCATTCAAAAC
>JANPIG010001109.1:0-4072 GCA_031424875.1 Cytophagales bacterium | reverse complement strand
GCTTGGTCGGGATTATCTTTTACCTGAATACTGCCTAAATCTAAATTGTACTGCGTAATTCCTCCAGATGCTCCAACGGATAATTTCATAGTTCCTGAAATAGGAATATGATAGGCGTAACTGGCAGTGATACTATTTTGAGAAGAAACACCGATGTGATCGCTCACGATGGCAATACCCACACCATGATGCCCAGGCACACGAGGAGCCCCTCTAAATTCAGTTGAAAGTGAAAGCGGACGACGAATGGTTTTACTGATATTGGGCGTTGCACCGGTACTGGTGCGGTCAGGTTTGCCGATGGGCATATTAGCAGATACATAATACGTAACGGGAGCGCCAGGAAAATCTGTCCATTGGTTTCTATAACCCGTTTTGACATCAATATAATCTTCAATACCTGAAATAGCAGGGTTAATTAAATAGCTATTCATCATATATTGACTGTATTGGGGTTTGCTCTGGGCAAATCCAAACAGGCAATATGATATAAAAAATAACGTAAGTACAGTTTTTTGCATAGCTTTTTAACAACTTTTTGTTGATGGGTAAATCTTTAACGAAAAAACCAACTATAAAGATAAGTAGAAACCATATTTTTTTTCAAGAATGATTGGTCATAATTGACCGTTGGCTTATTTATCGGTAAAATTTATAGGATTGGTTCAATTTATAGGTTTAATTTTGCGTTGTCATGTAGCACGGAAGTTTATTCCGTGAAGCGTTGTCCGATTCACGTAACAGCAAACTTCCGTGCTACAAATTGTACTACGCTTCACGGAACGGATTTCCGTGCTACATGAATCGTACTGCATTAAAATCCTTTTAAATGAAAAAATACTTTTTGCCCATTATTTTTTTTTCATGTATGTCTTGCATGGAAATGATTTCTACTTCTGATTCTTTTAATGAAGCACAAGATTTAGGCGTAATTGAAAATACAACTATCAAAGAAGCCTCTGGAATTGTGGCGAGTTATAAAAACAAGGGATTGCTTTGGACTCACAATGATAGTGGCGATAATAATCGTATCTATTCCATGGATGCCAGTGGGAAAAGTACTCGTGAGTTTTATTTGGAAGGAGCAAATAATCGTGATTGGGAGGCTATAGGCATGGCTACTTTCCCTGAAGGTTCATTTATTTATGTAGGAGATATTGGCGATAATAATGCCAATTATCCAGATTATACTATTTATCGTGTTCCTGAACCCGAGATTACTGCCAGCACTCCCAAAACAAATACTTTGAAAAACGTTCAGAAAATTTCTTATAAATATTCTGATGGAGCCAGAGATGCGGAGGCAATTTTGATTGATCAAAATACAAAGGATATTTACATTATTAGTAAAAGAGAAGATAAGAAAAGACTCTATCGTTTGCCTTATCCGCAGTCATATACACAAACCATTACGGCTGAATTTGTGCAAGAATTAACGACTTTCTCAATGGGTTCTGGACAACAATTTTATCTGACAGATAGTAATGTGTCAGTTGATAATCAGGAGATTATTATCAAAAGTTACTTCCAAATTTTCCATTGGCGAAGAGCCGCTAATGAAACAATTCCGAATGCCTTGAAGCGAAACCCTACGATACTACCCTATGGCCTTGAACCTCAAGGTGAAGGCGTAAGCTTCGCACATGATGGCTCCGGATATTATACTATTAGCGAAGAAAGCCCCAGCAAATCACCCGTGAAATTGTATTTTTATAAAAGGAAATAGCTTCGCAGGAGAAAGGAAAAAATGGAAACAGGAGAAATGGAGAAACGTACTATAAATTTTCTCCATTTCTCCTGTTTCCATTTTCCTTTCTCCCTTCCTCCTCTAATGAGCTGCCTTATCAGGCACGGGAGCGGAGGCGTGATAATTATCGTAAATTCTTTGGGTATATTCTTCTAAAATTTCCAAAATTCTTTCTCTATTATCCGATTTTACGATGAAACCAATATGATGTTCCATATCCATTCGCCAGTAGATTTCTGGGTCAGTAAAGTCTTCTGTATCAGGATGTTGATGATTTGACAAGGAGATTATGATGCCTGAGTAATCATTACTAACTTCGGGTAAAATGTAATTCTCATCTTTTGCCATAGCGGTTTCAATTTTTGCCCATTCACGCCAAAGATTGATGCCCGACGAAGCCTCTACCATTTCTGCTAAATTGGCTCCGCCTACTCTGGAAGCCGTTTCCAAGAAAATAATTTCACCCGTTTCATGGTCTTTAATAAACTCTGAATGACTGGCAGAATAATTCATTCCAAAGGCTTTCATCACCTGCGTATTGGCTTTTTGCAACGCCTTATCATCCTTTGAACCAAAAGGCACAGTTACCGACCGAAATATACCTCCACCATGAGCTACTTCCATAGGTGTTGAAAGATATTGACTACATCTTGTGAAAACAAATTTACCATTGACAGACAGAGAATCCACATGAAAAACATCACCAGGACGAAACTGTTCTACTAAATACTCATGCCGACGGTCGCCAAGGTGATGAATAACCTCCCACAATTGGTCGGTATTATAAACTTTTTTGATACCAGTTGCCGAAGCCTCCGAGCGTGGTTTTACCACACATGGGAAAGTTACTTTTTGCGAATATTCAAAAATATCATGGTCATTAAATAAGCTACTGAACATCGGGACTTTGATGCCCGCTTCTTGAGCTTTCATCCGCATCGCTAATTTATCTCTGAAATGCCTTCCAGTGGTTTGTCCCATGCCTGGAATACGGAAATGTTCACGTAAATGTGCTGCCTTTTCTACATCAAAATCATCCAAAGCAACAATTCTATCCACTTTTTTAGACCGCATCATGTAGGCAAGTCCCATGATGATTTCGTTCATATCAAAAGTACCATGTTCGTCTTCTTCGACATAAAAAATTTCGTCAATAAATTCACGAACCCAAGGTTTATGCTCTAATTTTTTATTGGTTAATAAATAAACAGTATTGCCAGCCTGTTTGCAGGAGCGGAGAAATTCGTTGCCTTTAAAGAAAGTTGAAACGCAGAGGAATGAGAGGGACATAGCTTAAATTTTGGGGTAAATTATTTGTATTAACAAGTTAGAGAATTTTGGGAATTAATGCAAGTCTATGAATGATGTTATTGTTTTTCCAAAAACTCCAATAACAATCTCACCCCAAAAGCCGTTCCAGCCCTTTGTGGAGCAAATTCCGTATCACCGTAAGCCGTTCCTGCAATGTCCAAATGAGCCCAATTTTGATGATTTTCTGTAAAAACTTCTAAGAATTTTGTGGCTGAAATTGCTCCTGCCATGGGTTTACCCGAAAAATTACGAACATCGGCAACATCCGAAGAAATATCTTCTTTGTAAATATCCCAAAGTGGCAAACGCCATAGTCTTTCGCCTGTTTGGTCGGCGGCTTGGGTTAGTTTTTGAGCCAATTCATCATTGTTGGTAAACATTCCTGCAGCATGATATCCAAGCGTGTTTATTACACTACCCGTGAGCGTGGCAAGGTCAATCATCACATCAGGCTGAAAGTTTTTGACCATGTAACTCAGACCATCTGCTAAAATTAATCTTCCCTCGGCATCGGTATCAATAATTTCAATAGTTTTGCCTGAGTATGAATTGATTACGTCACTGGGTTTGAACGATTTTCCATCAACAGCATTCTCGCAAGCGGGTACAATTCCTATGAGATTTATAGGTAATTGCAACTTTGCCGCTAATTCCAGCGCTCCAAAAACGGCTGCCGCCCCACCCATATCCGACTTCATGAGGTGCATATTGGTAGAAGATTTTATCGAAATTCCCCCCGTATCAAATGTTACGCCCTTGCCCACTAAACCTACCGTCTGCGTGGCTTCCGGCGATCGGTATTCCATCACAATCAAAACGGGCGGATGTTCACTCCCTTGCCCAACTGCCAAAAGCGCCTCTAATTTCTGAGATTTTAGCTGTTGTTTTTCTAAAACCGTAACTTTATAGCCAAACTTTTCGCCCGATTCAATCGCCCATTTTGCCAAACTGATGGGAGTCTTTTTATTAGCTGGAGCATTCATCAAATCAAAAATTTGCATTTGGGTTTTTGAA
>JANPIG010001108.1:0-8662 GCA_031424875.1 Cytophagales bacterium | reverse complement strand
GAAGGCGTTGGACAAAAGGTTTTTGATAATGGTAGTTTGCCAGCTAATGCCGCTATTTATGGTAATGCCACCTTCTCGACCGATAAACCAGAAGTGTACAGTTCAGGAGTTTCGGATGCTACAGGGTATTACAGCATTGATGGCATCAATTATGCCCAAGCAGAAAGTTTCAGAGCAACACCCATGAAGAGTATTGACTACAATTCAGCGTTGGAATTTAGTGCTTCTAACCTGTCATATGGCAACTTGACTGATTATGATATGCCTGATACTGCTACCGTAGAGATACTTTTTTATCCTTTTGATTTAAAATCTCGACAAACGATACTTTCAAAAGGTAGTCTTTATGAACTCTATTTGAACAATAGCAAATTGTTCTTGAGTTTGAATGGAACGGTTACGGATTTAGGCACAATTGACGCTAAATATCACCACGTAGCAGTGGCGATGAACAACACTTTAGGCAATGCAAAAATCTATTTAGATGGAGATTTGAAATCCAATAGCTCATTTAGTGGTACTTCAAATTGGGCGAATGGAAGTTCGTGGTTGGTGGCGAGTAATTCAACCGCCTCAACGGGAAAGTTCTATACAGGTATTATTGATGAGTTTGCTATTTACAAAAAAATGATGCCTCAAAACCAAATACAAGTACACGCTGGCACGGGAATTCCGCAAGATTCCACCATCAATGATTTGTTTACCTATTTCGATTTTAATGAAGGAATTGATAACAAAGTGTACGACTATGCTGCCGTGAATACTCCGTTACAAGCGGCTCGAATTGGTACCATTGCTAATGCTTCTTGGAGCAATAATGTCAAAAATCCTAAGACTTCCGCTCACGAATTTCAACCAAATGTTAGGGTTGTAAATCTTAACAATAGCAATACAGCCGTTGGAAACGTTGATTTCAAAGATGTTTCAACTGTAAATGTGTCTGGGTATGTGCGCTTTGCCAATACTATTTGTTTTGAAGATTCCGTACAGATTTTATCAAATGGGCAGCCCCTTTTCCCAGCCGTCAGAACTGATAAGAATGGTAAATGGTCGGCTGATTTTGAACCTGGTGTGAATATCAGATTATCAGCACTTTACAGTGACCATACCTTTACGCCAACTTTTATGGAGTTTAGAAAATTGCAGGCTCCCAAAGCAGGAATCGTGTTTTTGGATAATACCAAACGTACTATTCGTGGGCAAGTGGCGGGTGGGAATTGCCGTAAATCAATCATTCCACAAAATCAAAATGTAAGAGTAGTAGTAAAAGTAGCTACTACGGATGGCTGTTTTGTAAGAACTGATACTATTAGAAATGCTGATGGAAAATTTGTTTTCAGCAATTTGCCCGCTCGCAATTATACGGTAAGCGTGGTAGAACACTCTGTGGGAAGTATTTATAATTATTTTCAAACCAAAGGTGGTCAAACTGTTGACCTAAGAAATGCTGTTGCCGATACGGTTGATTTTATTTATTATGCTGCTCCTCAATTAGAAATTGCTGGAATAGTTGCCAATCAGTGTGGACTCAAAACGGTTGGACAAAACGTGCCAAGTAAAATTGGTGTGAAAGTATATCAAGAATATTTCGGACAAAAATGCTATGTAACAGGTCCCACAATCCAGATTAATGATGCTTCAACGGGTATAACATTAGACACTACTTTGGCACCAGGAGTTTCAGATTTTACTTACAAATTTGTTCCTCGAAATGTAAATATTATTTCGCCTTATCTTCAAACAATTACCGTGGGAGCCACCTCAGATGGGGCTTCTACCACTGGTACTACCCAATTTATTACCTTAGGTTTGAAGAAAAAAGGGAAAAATTTTACTGCATCCTCGCCTCAGTTACCCGATTTTATCCTCAGAGACCCACCAGGAGATGCCAGTTATGCAAAACTTGAAAAAGGAAGTACCATTTGTAATACTAAAACTACTACCATCGTAGATAACTTTTCGCAGGAAGCTTCCTTAGCCTTATCATTTGGTGGTGATCAAATTGTGGGTATTGGAGTTGCCATTGTAACCAAGAATAAATTAACCATTTCAGTAAGTGGTGGTGCAACCGAAACTTGGACAAACTCTTCAGCTCAGACGTCATGTATTACCACCACAAAAACCATCACGACTTCTCCTAATGATATAGTAGTTGGAAGTACGGCGGGTGGTGACGTATATGTGGGTAAGTCTGAAAGCGTAACTTATGGAGATGCCACATTGCTCAATCTTGATTTCAACACTTGCTCAATTTTTACCAAAGACCAGATAACGATTGACAGCGTAAGATTGAATACGGATTTTGTGTATAGCGAAAATTTTATTGTCAATTCATTAATGCCTTCTCTCAAGATACTATCGGAGGATATAACCAACCCGAAGAAAAAAATAGATTCTGTATCGTATATTACTTGGAAGAGAATCATCAAAGACAATAAAGAAGATAAAAGCCCAACATTGCTGAAGACAATTTCATTTGATGCAGGAGCGGTTTACGAAGAAGCTCAAAATATGGAAGAAACTACCGCTTGGTCAGAATCATTTGATGCTGCAGGTTTTATACAAGCAGGAATCAATGCCCAAATAGATTTTCAAGGTGGTTTTGAAGCAGGAGCTACGTTGAGATACGACCATGTGAAGTCCAGTACCGAGGATGAACAAAAGACCAATTCCTCTATAATAAGCTATCATTTGGAAGACAACGACCCTGGAGACGGTTTTTTGATTAATCTATATAAAGGAAAAAAATACGGAACCTATATTTTCAACACGGTGGCGGGTCAGAGTTCTTGTCCTTGGGAAAAAGGCACAAAACCACGCTCAGAACCATCTTTGATTTCTGATGATGGCAATTTGAAAACGAATGTACCCAGAAATACTTCGGCAGTTTTTCAAATACAATTGGGTAACCTTAGCCCAACCAAAGAACAACGTGATTATGATATATCGTTGGTAACTGGCACAAATCCCGACGGAGCCATTGTGAAAATAGATGGTCAGACTATAACTTCTGGAATAACTTATACAATTCCTTATCAATCGCAAAGTAAAGTTTTAGTAACCATTGACCGAGGACCAATAGCCTATAATTATGATGACATCCAAATTCAATTGACCTCATCTTGCGAATCCAATGCTTATAATCAAATTCCGCAGGGTGGAGGTGCGTATGGGAAGTCTCTGTACGGTGGCAATTGGGCGGATTCTCTCTTTAACCGATACCTCAAATTGTCTGCTCACTTTATTGAGCCTTGTAGTCCCGTTGATATTGGATTTCCTTTGCAGGGTTGGGTTGTTACGCCTGCATCGCAAAATAATTTAAGTATCACTTTGAACGAATATAATAAAAATGACCCAAATCTGAAATTGGTGAGAGTTCAATATCGTCAAATCGGAGGGGATGGTTCTTGGATAAATATCACCAGCATTGATAAAGTTAATTTAGGAAATCTATTTACCAATTTTAATTGGAAAACCGATTTGATTCAAGATGGTGATTACGAAATACGGGCTGTTGCGGAATGTACAGACCCAACTAAAGCCGCAGGTATTTCAACGGTTATCAAAGGCTCCATCCAACGAACACCCCCTACTGTATTAGGCATTCCACAACCCGCAGACGGAACGTGGGACCCAGGCGATGAAATTTCAATCACTTTCAGTAAACCAATTGATTGCAATAGAGTGATTCAGGCGGATATCTTGGCAAATAATACTATTGGTTTATACGATGCCACTACGGATAAATTAGTGGATGCCACGATTACTTGTTTGGGCAATAAAGTTGTCATTGTGCCTAATATCAGCCCTAAATTTTTTGAAAATAGAACTTTCAGAGTAGTAGTAACGGGGAAAGATTACGACGATGCTCAAACGCTGATAAATCCAAATCATCAATCTGTTGGCTTGAAAGATAAAGTTGGCAATGCCATGTTGAAGACGGTAAAATGGGAGTTTTATGTCAATCAAAATGGTTTAGAATGGGTGGGTACGGATATCCATGAAGCCAATACCGTCAATCAACCTTTTACGCTAAAACGTCAGATTCGGAATCGTGGAGGTAGTATTATGGCATATCGTATGGAAAGCCTTCCATCATGGCTAACGGTTTCGCCAATGACTGGTACTTTAAATCCTGGGCAAGTGGCGGATGTAACGCTCACCTTCCAACAAGACCTTTTAATAGGAGACTATTTAGACACACTTCAATTAGTTGGTTCACAAGGGAGCGAACCACTTTTGATTGATTACAAAGTGCGTTGTGCTGCTCCAACTTGGGCGGTTGATAATCCAGCTCAATATGAAGGCTCAATGAATATGGTGGTGAGTTTGAATATTTTTGGCGATGATTCCAAGGATCCATCCGACCAAATTGTGGCTAAAATCGACGGGCAAATCAGAGGAGTTTCCCATGTAGCTTATTATCGAAATATCAATAAATGGTTAGCATTTATTACCGTCTATGGCAATGCCGATGATATTGATAAAAATGTCGAATTCAACGTATGGGACGGTAGCAAATGTAATACTTATGCTGAGATTTTGGAACAAATAACCTATCAAGAAGGTGCATTAATAGGCGATCCAATTACGCCTCAGCCCATTCATGTTTTGAATTTGATAAGCAAAAAAATCCCTCTAAACAAAGGCTGGAACTGGTTATCGTTCAACCTTGATTTAGGAACGGGTAATAATATCGTGTCGAAAATGCTAAGTTCTTTGAGAAATAAAACGGGGGCTTTAATAAAGGATGATGCTTTGTTTTCAAAATACTACGGCGACCCGATTAATGATTGGAAAAATACCTTAAAAAATATTATTCCACAAAAAAGATATATGCTCTATGTAGCTGATAAAGACACAGTTACCTTGAAAGGGATGCCCTTTGCACCACAAAATTTCCCGATTCCTGTGGTACAAGGTTGGAACTGGATAGGCTACGTGCCCACTTCTGGAATTTCGTTAAATCAAGGTTTGAGAGGATTGACTCCCTTGAATGGCGATATCATTAAAAGTCAAACCCTATTTGCTCAATATGTAGCAGGTATAGGTTGGGTAGGCAATCTTAGTTTCTTAGAACCATCCAAAGGGTATTTATTGAAAATTAGTAATTCAGGAACGTTGGTTTATCCAGACCCAAGTGTTGGAAGTAATGGTAATTCTTTAAATGACCCTACCATTGACCCCTTAAATGATCCATCTTTGGTTGTTCCTGAAAACCCAATTGGTTTTCAATTCAGCCAATATCAGTCTAATATGAACATTATTGGGCGTGTAGAAGGAATCAATATTGACCCCGACGATGAATTGCGAGCCTATATTGATGGTAAGTTGGCGGGCGTAAACAAGTCAATTGTAACGGCCAAAGACCGCTTGTTTTTCCAAACGGTTTATCACCAAGACGCCTTGAATGTAAGCTTTAAACTGTACAAAGCCGATAGAAAAAAAGAATATGAACTTAACAAAGTCATGATTTTCAAAGCAGATAGTTTGGCAGGCTTGGTTGAAAATCCTGTGGTATTTGGCTTGGTAGCCAATACAAACCCAACGGTAGCCATCAATTTGACTGACATTATGATTCAGCAACCTAACCAAACATTCCCAAGTATTTCCATCAGTGCGGGAGTTGTGCCTCAAAGTGCTAATTGTACCACCTTTACTTTCAACACTATCTTGCCAACGGGTACTGAAACAACTCCTGCTGCCTGCGTTGCCCAAACGGGTCTGGAAGGAAATATGGTGGGTGTAATTAAAGCAAAATACAATGAACGCTCAACATTTGCATCCAGCACTGATGTGTTATCATTCATTAACCCTGCTAATGGAAATGTGATTGGTTGTGGCAGTTTTGATACGGATTATAATGTCTTTAATTATACGGTGAAAGGGGGAACATCTTCTACCGAAACACCAGTGGATGTGAAGTATTATTCAAGTTTAATGCAAAAAACGTTCACAATAAAATCTGCTTTTACGTATAAAAATAACAAAGAATTGGGCGATTATATCACGCCATTTAGCATTGACTTCTCAGCAATAACCGTTGCCGCAAATGCCGCAGGAAACATTACAGCTGTGATGCGAGATACTTCATGGACGGGTAAATATTGCGTACAAGCCTTTGCCATGAATTGTTCGGGTTATAATGACGGGCAAACAACGGTGTGTTTCCAACGCATGAAAGTAGGCGATTGTGTGGAGGTGATTGTTAGAAATACCCCTGAGACTACTGACGGTTTAGTGAAAGCACTTTCCATTTCATCACAAGTTCAGATTAATTCGGGTGTACAGATGCAGTATAATGGTGGTAACGTAGTAGAACTCAAACCAGGGTTTACTACCCAACCAAACACATTTTTTATTGGTCAAATTGGGGGCTGTGCTAACAATAAGTGATTGTGAAGGAACTTCCCGAAAGTAGAAAGAACTTTCGGGAAGTAGTCGAGAAATTAACTTCCCGAAAGGTTTTTACCCGCAATGGATATTGTTTCGGGAAGTTATAGAAACTCATTAAATAGTGTATTAAACTACAAACAAACTCTTCTAAATCTTATTATTTTCATCGTGATAAAATATTAAAATAATATGCAAAATTTTTCACAGATTAGCCTATTTGATTCCTGTCGTTGGAATAAAGTATTATCCATAACTGTGCGTTTCTTTTTGCTTATATGGTGTTTTGCGGGTATTTTAAACAATACAAATGCCCAGACAAAACGCTATGTAAATGCCAGTATAGTGGGCGGTGCTAATGATGGCACTTCCTGGGGAAATGCTTACAGAGATTTACAAAGTGCCTTATCTGCTTCGAGTGCAAATGACCAAATATGGGTTGCCAGAGGTACCTACTATCCAACCACAACCAATGATAGAACCGTTTCATTCATAATGAAAAACGGAGTATCTATCTATGGTGGATTTTTAGGAATTGTTTCAGAAACCTTGATTACACAACGAGACTGGAAAAACAATTTAACCATTCTTAGCGGAGATATTGGTATTGCCAATTCAATGGCTGATAATAGTTATCATGTAGTTTCTAATAATTTTCAAGGAAATCCACTTACTAATACTGCTATTTTTGATGGTTTTTCGATTGTTAATGGCAATGCTAATGGAACTTCTCCCCACGATTCAGGAGGAGGGATGTTGAATATTTCAGCTTCTCCAACGATCAATAATGTTATTTTTTCTGGAAATACAGCCAGTTTAGAGGGCGGTGGAATGTTGAATAATACTGCTTCTTCTCCCAAAATTAACTTTTGTACTTTCAGACAAAATACTGCTTCAATTGGTGGAGGGATGAGTAATAAAAGTTCGTCATCACCCGTATTGAATAGTGTTTCTTTTTTAGGAAATTCAGCTTCAAGCAATGGGGGAGGAATGTATAATTTTACGCAAATAACTGCAACCTTAAACAGTGTAGTTTTCTTAGGAAATTCAGCGGACAATGGTGGCGGAATGTATAATACTAATAACTCTTCTCCGAACATCAATAACTGTACTTTTTCAGGAAATAAGGCTATTACAGAGGGAGGAGCCATGTACAACACAGGAAGCACATCGAACCCAAAAATTAAGAATAGTATTTTGTGGGGAAACAGTAATGAAATAACCAATTTTAGTAGCAATCCAGTCATTACAAAATCAATAGTAAAAGGCAGGATTTTGGGTTCTGGCATATTCAATGGTAATACAAATCCATTGTTTTTAAATCAGCCAGCCGTTGCTTTGGGTACAGCAGGAAATCTCCGATTAAATCCCTGTTCACCTGCTCTAAATGTGGGAGATAATACGGGTGTTTTAGGAGTAGATTTAGATGAAAATCCACGAATATTTAACACCACCGTTGATTTGGGAGCTTATGAAGTACAGACAATATTAGTGGCAACTGCTAATAACAATTCGCCTAAATGTGCTGGATTGAATGTAAATTTATTGGGTAGTGGTTCTGGAAATGGCACATCTGTTACTTACAGTTGGTCAAGTAATAATGGCTTTGCTTCAACTGAGCAAAATCCAGTAATTAATAATACAGATGCCTCATTTACAGGAGTTTATACTATTACAGTAACAGATACTTACAGTTGTATGGCTACTGCCACAACCTCAGTAATCGTCAATGCAAATCCTATTCCTGTAGCAAGTAGCAATACACCAATTTGTTCAGGAAGAACCCTAAATTTATCTTCTGGTATAATAGCAAATAGCTATGCTTGGACAGGCATGAATTCCTTTACGTCAACGGCTCAAAATCCAACAATCCCCAACGCAACAGCTTCTGCTACAGGTAGTTATCGAGTATTAGTTACGGATATAAATGGTTGCACGGCAACGGCTACGACTTCGGTAATTGTCAATGCACTTCCCACTGCCACGGCCACTAGTAACACGCCTATTTGTGCAGGAACAACTCTGACTTTGAGCGGTGGAAATGGGTCAAATTCATACACTTGGATAGGCGTTAACTCCTTTACCTCAACTGCCCAAAACCCAACGATTCCCAACGCAACGACTTCTGCCACAGGTAGTTATCGAGTATTAGTTACGGATATAAACGGTTGTACTGCAACGGCTACGACTTCGGTAATTGTCAATGCACTTCCCACTGCCACGGCCACTAGTAACACGCCTATTTGTGCAGGAACAACTCTGACTTTGA
>JANPIG010001107.1:0-3598 GCA_031424875.1 Cytophagales bacterium | reverse complement strand
TAACCCAATTTTTGATTCTTTTAGATTAGTTGGTGGAACAGCACTAAGCCTTTTTATAGGTCACCGTGAATCCGTGGACATTGACTTATTCTCAGATGCAGACTACGGTTCAATTGATTTTCAAGCAATAGACATTTTCTTGAAAAGTAACTATTCGTTTTACCAATCCAATGATTTTCAGGCAATTGGAATGGGGAAATCATATTTGATAGGCAATAATAAAAACAATTGTATTAAACTTGATTTGTATTATACAGAGCCATTCTTTGATAATATTGTGCTGATTGATAATATTAGAATGGCAAGCGTAGAAGAAATAATTGCGATGAAAGTTGATGTTATTCAAAGAACTGGACGCAAAAAAGATTTTTGGGATTTACACGAATTGATGGAAAATTATTCATTGAATGATATGATTTCTCTACATCAAAAACGCTACCCATACAATCATCATCCAGAACTTATCAAACATAATTTTACTCAATTTCTTGAAGCCAATGATGATTTTGACCCAATATGCCTACGAGGTAATTTTTGGGAAATTATTAAGTTAGACATGATTGATTTTGTGTCTTAATTTAACCAACCATATCTCTAACTTCAAGTAACAACTCATTCACAAAATCTTCATCCACATCATCAGGTAAATCACTTTTTTCAAAGTAGGCATTCAATCTCAAAATATCATTTTCAGCTTTTTCCATAAAGTGTTCGAGATTGATTTCTCCTCTCCGAATTTTCAATAAATCTTGAGCATTCGGTCTTCTGACGATGATGGTTTTTTGTTCAGCAATCTCCAAAGCCATGTCCAACAACCGCTGACAATGCAAAAGATTTTTGCCGTCAATTTGTTGTCCGTGCGTCTCAATATCCACGTAGCGTTGCGTATTGCGGTTTTTTAGCCAATCGGTATATTGCAAATAATCCTTGCAATGCGTTGAATATCCATCTTTATTGAAATGCAAAATCGTCAAATCCTTCTCTCCTTTCGGCACGGAACTGAGTTTGATATTATCACCATTTTTAGACAGAATTCCTCTGTAACCCAACGTCTCAGAAGCATCGTGATATAAGGCATAACAATCTCTAAAATGAGATAATCCAACCAAACCACAGTCTTTTTCGTTGATATTATTTTCTTCTAAAAAAGCGGCTAAGGGTTTCGTTTTACCATTTTGATAGACATAACAAAACTCCATTAACGACTTTCTGACCATCCTTTCTTTTTCCCAATTCATCTTTTTGTCAAGTCCTCTTGCCTTCTTGATTTGAGCAACGGCATAACCACCAAAAGAATGTAAGCACTTCTTAGTCAAGAACTTATGTCGATGTTTTAGTATCAAATCAAAGGCAGGATGTTTTTCGATGATGCAGTCTTCGGGCATAAAAAGCAATTCCAACATCGTAGGATTGGCGGATTTTAGCAACTGTAAAAACCGCCGAACTTCATAATAACATTCATCCTTCGATAACTCAATTTGTTCCTTATAACCAAACCCCACCAAGTCTCGAGTCTCTTGCACATACACGCCCTTGAAATCAGTGTCTGACCCCACAGTGTTTGTTCCGTAGGCTTGACTGCCCACTATGGCTTTGAAGATTATGTTCATTTTGTTTTTATCAAAAAAACCAGCCCTTCATCAGAACTGGTTTTCAATCCAATTGTGTCATTTTACGCAATCACAGCCTTAAAGGCAATGTACTTATCCAAAGCCTTCATCACCTCCTCCGCCACGAAAGCCTTCATTTCGTTGAGTTCTTGCTCACGGCTTGGTGAAATAGGTCCTGCCACCAATTGGATATTCAAAACCCTTTCGATTTCCCAAAGCGTTTCAGTCGTAAAATTGTGCGTACCACTGAGCCACTTGCTAATTTCAGAAGGTTTTTTGCCCATCATGTACGCAAATTCCTGATTAGAAAGCCCCCTATCTCTGATTTTATCATCAATTCGGGCGGCTAAGAGCATACGTTTTGTTATCTGTTCTTTCTTTTCGGGAGAAATCCTATTTTGTAGCCGTTCAATAATTGGGCTATGATATTCTCTTGCTTTATTCATCTGTTTCAAAAGTTAAATTTCCTAAAAGTTCCATTTCATTTGCTGACCAAAAAATTCCTTTTTCTTTTGTTTGAATAGAAATAATATCAGAAATAATACGCATCAATTTATTTTCAGACGTTAATTTTGGGTCTTCCTGCAATGCTCTGATAGATTTAGGTTTATGTCCACCAACCCCTAAAACAATAATACTACTTCCCAAACGAATACAATAAAGACGAAGATTAGAATTTGGCATATCGTATAAAGCACAAACCAAATCGCCTAAACTGCCTTCATTCTCTTT
This sequence comes from Cytophagales bacterium, assembly GCA_031424875.1. Taxonomy (GTDB): domain Bacteria; phylum Bacteroidota; class Bacteroidia; order Cytophagales; family Spirosomataceae; genus Arcicella. The sequence continues at coordinate 1,256 of JANPIG010001107.1, read as the reverse complement.
AAACATATTTTTTCTTGCCCCTGTTCGATTAGCAATTAAATTAATTCTGAATAAAATATCATCAATTTCATCAACAAAATCTTCCTCATTTTCTTCTAAAAACTGGTCAAATAATGTTGTCTCTGAATCATCAATAAAAGCGGAATAAAACGTAGCTTTTGTTCCCGAGTATTGAGATAATTTGACTAATTCTATTCTCATATTTATGGTTATTTTTCGATAAAGTTAATCAATAAATTTATTCTAACAATTAAAGATTAACATCTTTAAAAAATTCATTAAAATTAGAGCAAATGGGGCAACCTAATGTTGGGAGTTGAACCCAGAAGACCTCATTTCGTTTTCAGAAATCACGCCATTCCTCCCAACTCCCTGCATTTGCTCTAATTTTTATTTTAATTTTTTTTTGATGATACAAAATTGAAAAGCCACTACGCAGCCTATTTAAATAGATAAGAATTTATTGAAAAATATTTAAAATTTGCAATTTGCAAATCGTGAATATATTTGTATGTTTGAATCATAATAAAGAACACAATTATGAAAAAACATAATGGAATGCGTCCACAAGGTGATTAGAAAGCCTTTTTAGAATTTTTGATTTATGAAATAAAATATGTTTTTCCTACCCATCCAGGGGCAATGGTGCGTGGCGTTCCGACTGCACATTCAGCATCGCCGATGAAGGATAAAATTGTCTCAGATGAAGTCTTTGTTTGGCAACATCCAGAAGGAACAGTGCGAGGGTAAGCCATAGAACCTTTATATCATACAGTTCCTAAAATTGTTGAAGAAGACCCTAAATTGTATGAATTATTAGCTTTGGTTGATTCCGTACGAACAGGTAGTTCACGAACTAGTAGCATTGCAGCAAAAGAATTAGAAAACCGAATATTGAACACATGATAAATAGTTATAAAAATGTAGTTAGAATTAAAGTGCTGGTAGAGGCTTTTTTTAAGTTAAAAAATAAAGTCGTTTTTGTTGGTGGTGCAGTTGTAAAATTATATTGTGATGACCCTGCAAGAGGAGAAATCCGACCAACTGAAGATGTTGATGTGGTTGTAGAACGGGCTAATTTAGGTTCTTATAAAACTTTGGAAGAGGATTTGAGATTAATCGGTTTGAATCCATTATGTGTCGTTATAAATATGACGATATTGTCATTGATATTATGCCAACAGATGAACATATTTTAGGATTCATGGCAGTTGAGGGTTATTAGGGCTTATTTTGTCATTGCGGGGTACGAAGCA
>JANPIG010001106.1:0-3622 GCA_031424875.1 Cytophagales bacterium | reverse complement strand
CGACTTTACTGACAAAAACAACTTTTGCACCTAATTTTGCGGCTGCAACTGCCTGATTAGCCCCTTTCCCACCCGCACTCATCATAAAACTTCCTCCAATCACAGTTTCGCCTGGGGCTGGAAGTTTATCAGATTTTATTACCATATCTGTGTTTGAGCTACCGATGACGTAAATTGTTTTTTTCATAATGCTTTTTAGTGAAAAGTATTTTTTAGAAAAATGTACTCTAAATTTTAGCCATTAAAAAAGCCGTGTCAGTAGAATCTAACAAGGCTTTAATAACTTAATATTTATGATGCAAATTTAAAGTAATGCTCTATCCAAATGGGTATAACCTCCATCAACATAAATAATCTGACCAGTAGTATGGCTTGAACGTTTTGAAAGTAGAAACACAACCATGTCTGCAATTTCTTCAGCGGTGGTCATGCGTTTTCCCAAAGGAATTTTATTCGTAATTTTTTCTAAAGTTTCTTCTGGATTCGGTAAAGTTTTAATCCAGTCATCGTACATAGGCGTGTAACATTCTGCCACGATTACAGCATTGACTCTGATGCCATATTGCAACAATTCAACCGCCCATTCACGAGTGAGGGCATTACGCCCACCGTTGGCTGCTGCATATGCAGAAGTGCCTCCTTGACCTGTGTCAGCCACTTTTGAGCCAATATTTACGATTGGACCTTTTGATTGCTTCAAATATGGAAGAGCATGATGAGCCAATAAATAATAGTGAATCAGGTTGCTATGGAGTGATTTTACGAAACCTTCATAAGTCCCATTCTCTAAACCAACACCATCATTTACTCCTGCATTATTGACCAATCCATCAATGCGTCCAAACATTTTAACTACATCATTTACTGCCTTTTCGCACTCGTTTGGGTTAGATAATTCTGCCACAAACGACCATGCTTGTCCTCCCGCTGCTTGGATTTTGTCAATAGCTTTTTGATTATCTTCTGAGTTTCTTCCCACGATTGCCACATAAGCACCTTCCATTGCTAAGGAATTAGATATACCTTCGCCAATGCCTTTTGCACCGCCCGAAACGATGATTACTTTTTCTTTTAGTCCTAAATTCATATATTAAAACACCAAAGACACTAAGGGTTAAACCGCTTCATTATTTAATTTGTGGATGAGTGTCTTTGTGACAATTTTATTTCAAATGTTATAAAACTTAACTGCATTTTCGCCCATGATATTCTTTTTTTCAAAATTAGAAAATGAGGAAAAATATTCTTTTACAATATTTAATTGCTGCTCATAAGATGCTGCCAATAAACAAACTGGAAAATCTGATCCGTACATAATTCTGTCTGTTCCAAAGGCCTTAACGATTGTATCAAGATAAATTTTAAAATCTGCCTCCTTCCAATCTTTCCATTCTGCTTCTGTTACCATTCCAGAAACTTTACAAAATACATTTTGATGCAAGGCTAATTTCTTAATATTTATTTGCCATTCAACATATTCGCCCGATTTTATATCAGGTTTAGCAATGTGGTCAATCACAAATTTTTGATCAGGGAACAACTTTACAAACTGAATGGCTTGCTCTAATTGGTAATGATAAATCAGAATATCGTAAGTAAAATTATAGGTGCTAAGTTCAGTAATTCCATTTTTAAATTTAGGACGTAGCATAAATTCAATATCACTTTCTCTTTGAACAATGTGTCTAAAACCTTTAATTTTATTAAATTCTGAATAATATTCTAATCTTTCATAAACATTGCCCGCTTGCAAATCTACCCAACCAACAACTCCTTTTATAAAATCATTTTCTTTGGCTAATTTCAAGAGAAAAGTATTTTCTTCTTCATTTTGATCAACTTGCACCGAAATACAACCATCAAAATGATGTTGTTTTAAAATAGGTTCTAAATCGGAAGGCATAAAATCACGTTGAATGACTTTCATGTCATCATTTATCCAACTTAGATTTTGTGGATTATATTTCCAAAAATGCTGATGTGAGTCTATAGTCATTTAAAAAGGTTACAAATATTAGATTTTATAATTTACGGCTTTTTGCTTTTGTATTCCCAATCCTTCAATTCCTAACTCCATTACATCCCCTTCTTTTAGATAAATAGGAGGTTTGAAGCCCAAACCCACTCCATGGGGAGTACCTGTAGAAATTACATCGCCAGGCAAAAGCGTCATAAATTGACTCAAATATGAAACAATTGTTGGAATTTTGAAAATCAATTGATCAGTATTGCTCTTCTGAAATGGCTGTCCGTTAATGTTAAGCCACATATCCAAATTGTTCACATTTTCGATTTCATCTGTTGTTACCATAATAGGTCCCAAGGGTGCAAATGTATCACAACCTTTTCCTTTACTCCAATTTCCCCCACGTTCCAACTGAAATTCTCTTTCTGAAATGTCGTTATGTAAACAATATCCTGCTACATAGTCCATGGCATCAGCTTCTTCAACATAACTTGCCTTTTTGCCCATAACGAATGCCAATTCAACCTCCCAATCAGTCTTTACAGAATTTTTGGGAATAATCACATCATCATTAGGGCCTGAAAGTGCTGTTGTGGATTTAAAGAAAATAATAGGTTCTTTGGGTATTTCTGCACCCGTTTCACGTGCATGGTCGGCAAAATTTAAACCGATGCAAATTATCTTTGAAGGTCTTGCCACACAAGAAGCAATTCGTGCGGTTGGAGGAATTTCTTTCAAATCATCGTGGACTTCAGCCAATAATTCTGCTAATTTCTTTAAGCCTCCATTTTCAAAAAAAGATTCATTATAATCTTGCAAATAGGGTGAGACATTTAGCCATTTTTCATCCATAATAACTCCAGGCTTTTCCTGTCCAATGTCTCCAAATCTAAATAATTTCATATTATAAAGGTTTATTTTTTTAATTTTCTGTTATGAAAGGCAACATTTTATCAGCCACCATCTGGTTGCCTAAATCGTTCAAATGTACTCTATCAGTTGTTAAAATACCCTTTTCTTTGTTTTCAGCATTATTTTTTGAATTATAATCCAAAAATTCTTTGCGTAAATCAACCAATTTTAAATTATTTTTTTTAGCTAACTCACGGATAAGATTGCTATAATTATTCATATCGCCATCTTGCATATTGCTCGAATCAGTTCTTTCACCAATAGCTGCGGGTGTACATAAAACTACCTTTGCTCCATTAGCTTGAATTTTGTTGATGACAGCTTGATAAAACTTTACAAATTTATCGGGGTCAGTGCCAGTACCATAGGTAGATTTATGCCAAACATCATTTACGCCAATATAAATCAGGACTAAATCAGGCTTCTTATTCAAGACATCATCCTCTAAACGTAAGTATAAGTCATAAATTTTATTTCCCCCAATGCCTGCTCCAATTAATTCGTATTTATCTTTAAGTCCTTGTTTTTCAAGTGTTTGACCAAGCATTGTAATATATCCTTTCGGCTGAACACCTGCTTGTGTAATAGAATCGCCAAAGAAAATTACCTTCTTAGGTTTATCTTGAATAAATGAGGTCATTGACCAAAGTAATGTGGTAAAAAGTATTAATTTTTTCATTATATTATGAATTTATGAACGTAAAGTAATTTTAAATCGTAACACCAAATGTTCGTAAGGCACCC
>JANPIG010001105.1:0-3251 GCA_031424875.1 Cytophagales bacterium | reverse complement strand
GAAAAGCCCTCGGCTGGGATTAGGGTAAATTGATATACCATTATCATCATATAGTTCAAAGGTAAATTCGTCTGAAGGTTCTGACGTACAAACTTTATCACCGTAGGATAAGGTTTTATAGACGTTTTTGGCAGTTACCCTATATCTCCCTGCTTCATTAATTCTTATCGTTGTTCCGTTGATATCTGCTCTATTGGCTCCGTTAAATTGCCACACGTAGGTATTGGCTTTCGGATTTTCAATTCCAATTGAGTATGGACTCAACCTAACAATATTGCTAACTTTTGCAGGCGTAGGCTTTACAGACACAATTATTTTATTAGAAAGCCCTGATTTACAATTATTTACATCAGTTTGAATTGCTTGAAATGAGCCTGTCTTATCAACATTTAAGTTAGGAGAATTATACCTTGTTATTATTCCATTTTGATTTCCTAAAAAAGTAGCACTTGCACCATTAGTCAAATTAAATTGCAAAATTGTACTTTGTCCTTCACAAAAAACAGTATCACTGGAACTTGTAATAAATGGAGCGGGTGGGAGCGGATTTACTTTTACTCTGGTAGAATTAGATAACAAAGAAACGCAACCATTTCTATCTACCGTTCGGACACTATAATCACCTGAATTTCTAACCGTAATACTCGGAGAAGTTGCTCCAGTATTCCAACGATAGCCAACTACTCCTTGAATTGAAGATGATAGTACAACATTGGTATCGGCACAAAAAGTTGTTGAACCATTGGAACCAATTGTTGGCGTGGCGGGTAAAGGGTTTACCGTTACTGCCACTGCATTAGATTCGGGAGAAACACAGCCTTGATTACTCACTGCTTTCACCGTGAAATTGCCAGAAGTGTTTACTCTTAAGTTCTTACTGGTGGTGCCATTACTCCAAAGAAACGTAGTTGCTCCTTGATCAGATGATTGCAAGATTACACTGCTGTCCGCACAAAAAGTGGTAGCACTATTTGCTGTAATAGTGGGTTTGGGAGGAACTGGCTTAGAAATTATCGTGATTGGCGTTGAAAAACTTGATTGACAACCAAAATCACTTATTGTCTTCACAGAATAACTTCCAGAAGTTGTAACGGTTATTTCTTTAGTTTTGCTTCCGTTGTTCCACTCATAAATAGCAGCATCATTGGCTTTCAAATTTACCTGTCTGCCCTCACAAAAATCTGTAGCCCCAGAAGCCGTTATGCTGGCTACTGGAATGTTACTGCCTTTGAAATTGATGGCTGGCACTTGGGTAACATTACCAAAACCATCACGATAGCGAGCATAATATTGTTTATTAGGATTTGCACTTAATAGTATTTTTTGTTGATTAGAAAATATCCCCTCTTCAAAAACAATGCTATTATCCGACCATTGATAATTATTCTTACCCTGAGGAAGCGTCACTTCTACTTGGTTATCGCCACAATTGAAGGCAACATCAGAATTTTCGAAAGGAAGAAATGGTTTTGAATTATTGAAAAAATTATCGTTTAGCGAATTACTCCATTCATCTGCTAAAAGCGCAAGTCCTACGCCACTAAAGTGAACTCCATCAATTCTGGTGGGATTTTGAAGGGCATCAGTTGCTGGACCTTGAAATACATTATTGTTGGGAGTATTAATCACGGCTTTTTGCCCTTCAATTACATTATTTTCAACAGTAGCTGTTTTACATTCTGTAACAGGACAATTAGTAGGTGTATTAGCTGATGTTAATGATACTACCCATGCAAGTTCATTTTTATTTGTTTCAGCTCTTGTTCTATTAATAACTGTTTGCAAATTAGTCTTATAAGCTGCAGCACTAACATTCTGTTTATCTCTTAAAATATAATTATCTGATTCTCCTTGACACCATAAAACAGACCTTATTCCTAATTGCGGCACAAAATAATGAAGCACATCAGACATATTTCTATAAGGTAATCCATTTTGATAAATTGTGCCTGGTAAAAACGGATTAAATGCTGTCCCTCCATTTGCAGTAGTTGCCCAAGCTTCACTTTTTGTTCCTTCCAATGCTACATTGAAAAACATAATAGGGACTTTTAAACGACTTGCTAATAAATCTCCTAATCTTCCCCAACACCAAGCATTGACGCCTCTGGGGGCAATTGGAGTATTAGCATCCAACTTAGAAAAATCAGATAAAGTTATATTTCGAGTCCCTCCAGTTTCTACATCATTAATTTTATTATAACAATTTACTCTATCATCAACCGCCCCAATTCCTGCAATTTGTTTCACCCCTTGTGCATTGGACTGACCTGCTATAATAAACACTTCACCAACGCCCATTTTATTTACTATTCCTACCTCACTAAGCACTTGCCCGTTTAAAATTCCACGTACAGTGAGTTTGTACCAGCCTTGCCTCATGGTAACTACTACATTAAAATTGCCATTTAGTGGGAGATTTTTAAGAAGCGTCCAGTCCAAAGTTTCGCCTTGGTCGGGTTGGATTGGGTCTAAACGATATTCTAATTTATCAACTTGTTTTTGATAATTACCAGCAATGGTAACGGCTGAAAAGCCAATATTATTCCGTTGATAAACTGCACGCTCTTGAGGGGAGGTTAGCTTAATTTGACCTAAGGATAGATAATTAATACAAATTAGAATAGAGATAAGTAAATATTTTGTAATCGTTGTCATTCAATATTTTTTTTACGTTATGGGGATTGTCGGGTCATTTTGGTTAGTTGTTGTTTTCAGTGGTGGTTAGTTCGGTAAAAGGTGAACGGCACACGGTGAAATTGAAACGGAGAATAGTCTTTCGTTAGTATTTTCCGTGTACCGTTCACCGTATGCTATCTTTCAATGCGAATCAATTTTGATATTTTATACGTATTATTTTCAATTCTTAATATATATGTTCCCTCTGTGAAAGACGTAAGGTTTAAGCCTTTGGGCGAATTGATATTTTCCATTTTATTCTCATAAACTAATTTACCATCAATGGTATAAATGGTAATATTTACTTTATCCAAATCATAACGACTTTCCAAATTAAATATTCCATTGGATGGATTTGGGAAGACTGAAATTCCCTTATCATCATAAGGGGTAAAATCTAATTTCTCACTCTCTGCCGACTGACACACTAAGGGCGTAAGGCTTGAACGTACCTTATAACTATTTTTGCCAATGACGGTATAAATGCCTTTATCAATGGCTCTAATCAAAGAATCCTTTTGCGTTAAAACCTTACCGTCCAACTTCCAAGTATATTCTTCTGCTTTTTTATT
>JANPIG010001104.1:0-2720 GCA_031424875.1 Cytophagales bacterium | reverse complement strand
ATTTCGTGAATAATGACACTGGCTAATTTTCCATCTGGATAAAATAACATATTTGACATGATGGGCTCGGGTAGCCAACCCAAAGTAGAATAGGCAATGGCTTGTCCCATTTCAGTGTCATAACCTTTGGATTTCCAGATGTTTTGTTCTTGATGGGCAGCGGTTGAATCAAAAAAACCTTTATACGTAAAGTTGCCAATAAACCAGCCCACAATAGGAAATTCAAATAAAACGGCTTCCATTTTATATGGTTCAGCCACCGTTAAAAGGTGAATTAATGGCTTGCCTTGTTGGTCGTAAAGCGTTTGGTAAACTTTTGGATTATCTTGCAAACCCAAAGAATCAATGGCATATTTCTTAATTTCTTGAATGAATAAAATCCTTTTTTTTAAGGAATCAGGAACTGATTTATCTTGCAAAACTTCTGAAAGCGAACGAGTATTAAAAGCAACATCCAAGCCTCCGTTGGCTTGTTGATATAAATAGGATACCCATGATTTTTGCCAGATTAATAGGCTGACTATCAGGAATATAACAATTATCCAAGTTCTTTTCTTTCGAGATTTTTGTAGTTGCTTTTGTAACAAAATCATGGTTTCGATGCTTAAAATTTATTTTGATGAGTGCCAGTAAAACACTTACTACCATGTATTTAAAATTATCAGAAATAGCGTGGCTACTGATTAGACTTAGTAAGAGACTGTATCAAACTGACAAGTGCTGTAGGCATAAGATGGTCAGAACTGATATTAAAAACGCCGGGTTCATACGTCCCCCATGGTTCAGTTACTAATTTATTCCAGCCATGCAGTCCAAACAATGCCCATGCCGTTAAGGCTCTTATATCAACACCATCATTTTTTAGGTTGTTAGCTGTTTCCCACATTGCGTTAAACCACTGGACTTGCTTATCATTGGTGTCGCATAAATGACATTCGGTGATAGCTATGGGTAATTGCAAGTGTTCGTATGCTTCACGCAACAATAAATCTGGTCCCGATTTTTTATTTAACTTTACCAAAGCAGTATGGATATCAGCATAGGTATGCTTGTGATTTCCGCCATGAAATTCTTTAGGATATTTAGACAAATTTTCATCCAAATAACGTTCTGAAGTAATATAATAATTAAAGCCACAAATATCAGGCATGCAATAATTTTCTTGAAAGTAATCAAGTTCTTTTTTACTTATACCAACCTTTTTAGTAAGATACGTATAAAGCTTATGCTTTTCATTTACCCTTCCACATAATAGATCGTAAGAAAGCCAACGACGCTGGTTCTCAAAATCAGCTTGGTATTTAAGCTTGGATGTACTATACACTTTTGCAAGATCCTCGGTTTGTATCAACTTTGCGTGGGGATTGATTTCTCTTATAGCTTTCATAGCCATTATAGTTGCTTTTAATTCACTAAGCAAAATTTTATGAAAACTTAAAGCGTTGGCTTCATGTGGATACCAATGTCCATACAATCCGCAAAAACGGGCAGTAGTTAATGGTTCATTAATGGGCGTGTAATATTCGAGCCAAGGAAATTTTTCAGCAACCATTCTTGCATAATTTGCAACTCCTTCTTCAAAACTGCCATCAAAAAAATTAACGAATTTGGGACCGCTTCCATGATGAACCAGTCCAGCAATAGGTTCGATTTTTAATTCTTTAAGCCTGTTCAAACTCTTTTCTACAAACGTCCAGTCAATTACGGTATCTACTGTAGGTTGATGCTTCTCCCACAATACGGGATAACGCAACATCTTTATTCCAAGCGATGCTATCGTATCAATATCTCCTGCCCTTGTATAATGTCCTGAATATTCCAGTTGGTCATGGAATGCATCATTTACTCTGTTAATTGTTGATTCAATGCCACCCCAAATTTCAATTTTGTTCTCTATTAGCATAAAACTTCTCTTTAGTTGAACAGATCTTTAATTCGTTCCTTTGTCAAAATTAAGTACTTCAAATATATTTGTTGCAATTTATGAAACTTTGATGATGAAAATCGTTAGTGTTGTAGTATATCAGCTAATTTCAAATCTTCTTATATTGTCTTAGCCTCAGTGTAATATAGTTTCTGAAAAAAAATGCTCGAGGATATAATTCTACATTCAAAATATTTCGTACTCAGAATTGATACTTTTGGTTTTTTAATTTAAGTACAAATAAAAAATAAATTGATAATAAATCCGTGCCAGTACTTAGCATAAATAATTTGTAAATAATAGCTAATACGTTTTGCCCTGCCTCAGATATTTTTCTCAAACTTACTTTAAAAAAAGGTAAAATTAAGGGGTAATTTTATTAATAACACCGATTTTATTCATTTAAGTCTTTATAGTAGGATATAAATATTCAATCCAACGGAGTAATACAACGGTCAACTATTTCAAGACTATGTTATTTATAATCTTGAATATTTAGTATATTTCTACAAAATTCATACTCACTTGGTTGATTAGAACAAATAAATAGCAGGCGATTTTGGGAGTACTCTTGTACATTGCGAAGATACCAGTCTATGGCTTGGGTGTCCAGATTTGATGTAGGTTCGTCGAGCATCAAAATCTCACAGTCTGACTGAAAGGCAAGTCCCAACTTTACTCGTTGTTTCATACCCGACGAAAAGAATTTAATTTCTTTATTTTTTGCTTTAGGTAATTCAATAAAGTCAATAAATTCTGGAATGGAAAGATTATTTTTGAGAGGTTTAAATTTGAT
>JANPIG010001103.1:0-1303 GCA_031424875.1 Cytophagales bacterium | reverse complement strand
TATCCCAATTCATCCCAAAAAATTAAAGAAAGATTATTAATTTTAAGAGAATATCTTGACGAAAAAAGTATAGATGTTGAAGTAGAAGCTGCCGCTGAATACTATTTAGATGCCTTTTTCTTGAAAGAATTGTTGTCAAATAATGACTTGATGACCTTTAACTCGGAAGAGGGTAAAAAATATCTTCTTTTTGAAACCCAGCACCTTCATCAGCCCAAGCAACTTTTTGAAGCTATAAAACGCATTGTTCGCAAGGGATATATTCCTGTTTTGGCACATCCAGAACGTTATAATTATTTGCAAAGAAACCGCTTATTAGTACATCAATTATATGAAACGGGGCTTTTGTTTCAAGTAAATATTAACTCTTTTTCAGGATATTATGGGACACAATCTAGAGAATTAGCCGACTATCTATCTGTAGCTCAGATGATTAGCTTTTTGGGGACAGATTGCCACAAGCAAGAACAAATAGAAATGTTACAAAAAACGATGTCTTCACCTATGTACAAAACGGTGCTGAGGGCAGGGGAAATTTTGAATAATCATTTTGCCACGAAATAGTCGATAAGTTTTAATTTAATAAGTCAGTTAATTAAGAGAGTATCATAATAATCTATTTTGGGCTGTCTCTCAATTTTTATAACACTAAGTTTCTCTGTATTTTTCACAGAGATGCACTAAGAAAATAATTTGTGGGACTCTGTGAAAAACTCTGTTCAGCTTTGTTTTCATAAAATTATCCAGAGACGTGGTGATTTTTAACACTAAATTGGAGCATTCGTGTCTTAAGGGCAATAGCAACACATCCTTAAAAATTTGATATTCTTGCTGTATTTTTTTATATTTGAAAAAAAAAACGATTATGGAATTTTCGGAAAAAGAAATAGCTCCTTTGGCAAGTATAGAAATGTGGGAAGACGATGTTTTAGACCGTTATCCCGAACCACAAACCAAAGCAAAAGAGGAATATCGCAATTACGATTCCCCCGAACGTGATACAGTGCGTGAGTTTTATAGACTCAACCACCGCTATCAGACTTTTGATTTCGTGTTGGGAAAAGAGAAGGAGTTTTTGAAATTTGATAAAAAAGAAATGCCTATTTGGGATGCTTTCGATTTTTTGAATACCCTCGTGGATGATTCTGACCCCGATACTGCCCTCGACCAATTGCAGCATTTGCTCCAAACTTCCGAAGCCATTAGAGCCGACGGACATCCAGATTGGTTTGTTTTGACGGGACTTCTGCACGACATGGGCAAGGTTTTATGCCTCTTTGGCGAGCCTCAATGGGCAGTTGTG
>JANPIG010001102.1:0-6205 GCA_031424875.1 Cytophagales bacterium | reverse complement strand
GTAGATATGTTCCATCATGTGCGTGAAGCTGGGGCAACCAATCGCTCCCACGCTTCGAGGCATAATGACAGAATTGTAATAAGCCTTACGAGCCGTCACACCCCAAGTTTTACCCGTTCCACGTCCCCAAATATTCACCGAAATTGTTGATGGAATAATATTGGAGTAGAGCTGTTGGGTATGGTTATGTATATATTTAATTTGCTGTGTCATGGTGTAGAATCGTAGAATTATTTAATCTCCTGGTATTCAATCTCGGTGCCGATACCTCCTTTTATTTTGGGTCTTGATAACTCAACCCCTTCATTACTCCTCAATTCAGCCAATATCTTAGGAATATCCATCTTCTTGATATTCACATGATTAGCTAATAATTCTGGATTAAATACAAAAATCGGGATTGGTAGGGGTTCTCTATCCTCTTCCTCATCGGGCATATTCAAATAAATGTCCTTGAGGTTCTTCATCAACTGAGCAACTGCTTTTGTATCACACTCACCAGATGCTTCCTCACGGTCAATCATCGTCATGCTTTTGTTGATGATGTAATTCAAAAGGGTGTTTTTTGGCAGAATAGCTGACAAACCAAGTTTATCTTGGCATTCAACCCAAATGCGGTAAAGTGTAGCATATTCAACGGGAAATATCCGATAGGCCTTATCAATAATCGCTCGTTTTGATGATTTATCCTCATCACTCAATTGCTCATTGGCTTCCCACTCAGTTTCGTAGAAATTGATAATGGATAATTTATCAATCATCTTTTCCGACAATTGAACCGTTTTCCCTCGGTGTAGAGCTTCTGGTAGAACTTCCAAACCTCCAGATGTTTTTACGTCCTTTTTCATTAGTATTTCCTTTTTGTAGAATCGGCAATAATCTTAATTACCTGCTTTTGTGCTTCTGAAGAACCATTATGGGCTAATTTGAAAACACTTTGGTATAATTTACCTTCACTTTTCAATCTGCCAACCCGAATAAGCTCATCAATTTCCGATTGATTTGCTTCTGTTAATTCAGTACCCGTAATTAGGCATATTTCAATTTTCGAGAACTTAAATAATCCTCCGAAGGATTCAATTTGTTCTTTCTGTTCGGGTGTTAATGACATTTTGTAGAATATAGTTTTTATAGAAATCTGCCACCTCTCGGGAACAGATTATTACACCAGCTTCATCTTTGGTATTTCTGGTCCAATTCTGTGAACCAATTATCGTAATTGGATGCTCATTATCAATCACTGTGATTTTGGCATGAGAAACCATAAAACCTACTTCAGCAATTGAAGCAATCATCTTGAAGGCATTGGGCTGCCTTAATTCAATCCGTGGGTCTAATTGAGCAAATATCTTGTCAATCTTTTCCCGAAATTTCATATTGGCAATTCGCCTTACAGCTGGTTCAGCTAATCCAAAGGTTGTAAAATATAGATCACTAATTTTAGCCTCAAAAACTATCATTTCAACCAAGTGATATAATGAGAATTTGCCGTAAGAATTAAAACAAATCACTCCCCCATCGCTTAATCTTTCGGATATTTCATCCAAACTTTCACATTCAGCCAATGGCTTACCTTTCACCTCAATAAAGTTTTTGCTTGGAATATCCTCCAAACTACCGAAGCTGAATAATGCTTTCATTTTCTGTCAATAAGTTGTTGATATTGTCAATCTCTCGTTGAGTATTGGCTTTGAATTCTTCCCGTCTTTTTTCAGGAATTCGTTTCAAATACGAAGGGGATAAATAGGTAATTAATGTCCTTCGTCTATCCGATAAATGATTATAATCCGTACTCATCGGGATGGGCTTAATTTGCCTTTCAATCGGTACTTCTTTCGTAGCATTGTAGTGATTCTCGACCTCCCAAGCGTTTTCAATCACTTCAAATCTATCTCGCAACTCATACACCGTCTCTTTCAAATCCACCATGGCGGGCTTTCCCATCAGCCTATTTTCAACTTCAATCACAATCAAATGGTGCAATTGATTCGCCCGTTTATAGTTATCTTTTCGGTTCTCAACGGTCTTTTTGATGATGATAGGCGCATCTTCTGAATCTGCCAATCTGCGGGGTGTAGGCGGTGGCTTTGGCTCATCTTCAGGGTTTGGAGCGGCGTATTTTGCTTCAATAGCTTTCAATAACTCATTCACCACCTCAAACAGTTTTACCCTCGTGAAGGTCGATTCTCCGAGGGATTCAAACAAAGTTGACCATGTATCAAGTCCACCATGATTAATGTATAACTGATTGCCTTCCTCAAAATCCTGTTCCGATTCAAGCCATTTTTGCAGTGGGTGCATAATAAAAAAAGGACAGGGCTAAAAGCACTGCCCTTTCTGGGATATTTATGAAAATTACAATTTACTCTGTGATTAGTGGTTTTGATGCCTTTCTGGCTTTCAAAAATGGAAAGACGATTCCTCTTCCTTCCATTTGCTGAACTTCATATTCGGTCATCTGTCTCAGGTCAATTTCTCCCAGAACAGGGCTTAAAATCAACGGAGTTGTTTGACTTGGCAAAAGGGTGTATTTTGCGTCAAGTGCTTGCGAAAGTTGAAACATGATAAAAATGAGTTTAACTTGTCAATAGTATAAATTCACAAGTAAATGATTGTTAAAATTATGCTACTACCTCCGTATCAATAAGGGAGTCATCTGGCAAATACAATGGGGCATAAGGCTTGAACTCAACCGTCAATTTGATTTCGGCAGTCTCATCATTGTCCTTTCTGCTGAATTTGATAACCTTCGCAGGAACATTTTTGCTACCTAACCAAATCATATCCTCATTGTATTTTTGCAATACTACGTGAACATCAGCCCCAAACATCAGCATAGATATACCAACACTGTCTGCATCGCATGACATCATTAAATCTACCGTAGAAGTAACGGCTGTATTTCCTTTCGAGAAATCGCCTTCAGTTCCTAAGTCGATTGAACCTGGTACTACTTCAACCTTTGCAAAAGGAGTAGCTAAAAAGGGTTTACTTTGGCTCCCTGCGGGTACAATAGCAGTGGCAAAAGCCCGTCCCGTAATGGCATCCGTTAATTTTGGCCTATCAGGAAATCCTAAACAGACAGCGTGTAAGGCTAAATAGGCAATTGGTTGAAAACCTGCCAACTTTGCACTTGGGTTCGTCCCTCTCTTGAATGAAGAAAGTTTCGGTTTAATTGATTTATCTACCGACATCGTATTTTAATGTATAAGGGTGTAGAACTAAATATTTTGATTTGTAGAACTTAAGAAAATCTAAGGATACCCCTTAGACTTTCTCAAATGAACCACATTCTGTTTTCAAGATTTTGGCAAACAAGTCATTATCCTTTTTCAAATCCTCGAAAGAAAGAATCTTTCCTTCAAAATTGATTTTTGAATACAACATACTGTATTTTACTTTATCCGCCGTTAAGATTTGCTCCGAAACCTTACCATCTTTTTTATCTTTCAACTCCGTCGTAACGGCTTCAAGAGCTTGGTCTTTTGCGGCATTATCCGCCGATATTTTTGCAATCAACGCATCCTTTTGTGCTGGGGACAATTTTGCAATTTCTTCTGGTGACATGATTTTAGTATTTTAATGAGGATTCCCTCGATTGTACATTAATTAAATTATCAAAATTGCTCTGGAGGCATTCCTCCAAAGCAATCTTTATTTCTTACGCTTGTGAGCTGATTCTTACAGCATCTGGATCAACTACTTGAACACCAAATACCACTTTCATCAAATAAAGGAAGATGTATCCAACCTTCTGAATATCCACCGATGTCACCATCTGAGCCAAATCAGTACCCGTTACAATCGCACCATATTTACACGAGATAATACGGTTTGAAGTACCCAACCAACTCGCAGGAAACACACGACATTTCTTTTGAGTGTTGTCCAAGTAGAAAAACTCTTGGTCATAATCATCCTTATTGAAAGTCACTTCATTGCCAAATTCTCTACGGTAAGACCGAGCCGCAGCTGCATAATTTGCATAACTTACAAACATATCCACAGGCTCTTTCTTCACAGCATCCAAGTGAGCATTCCAAACCTTGAACATATTGGCGTTATAATTACCACCAACCGCATTTAAGTTTGAGCCGCTTCCTTCGTCAAAAACTGGAACCGATACAGGTACGATATCCGTGTTTCCACCTGTCGATAACCCAATAAGGATTTTCTCCAAACCATCACAGATTTCTTCAGGTAAACCTGCGTTTGCTGGCAAAGTAGAATCTCCTTTCCAGAAGATTTTATCCAAATCCACAAAAGAGTTTTTGATGAAATCGTCAAGGATATATTGCTCCATTGGCACACGTCCTTCACTAATTTTTGCCATCTCATTCGCCCACGTATCTCTGAAAGCTTCAGGCTCAACGGGCAATTCTTTTTGACCAACTTTCACCGAAAGTTCACGGTCACTCAAAGCAATCGCATTATTGCCAGTTTTAACGGCACCGTCGTATTTACGAAGCGAACCATTAACCACAATCTTGCGGAATTTCTTACTTTTTGTCACATCCATGTGCGACATGAATTGACGGGCAGCGTCCAAAAAGCCAAAACGCTTACGCATAATTTCGGCAGCGTACAAAGGAACTGATGCCGTTGCTTTAGTTAAATCCAAAGTAGGATTCACCACTGGTGCAGGGATAAGACTCATTTTTATAGGTGTTAAAATTTTG
This sequence comes from Cytophagales bacterium, assembly GCA_031424875.1. GTDB lineage: Bacteria > Bacteroidota > Bacteroidia > Cytophagales > Spirosomataceae > Arcicella. The sequence continues at coordinate 1,526 of JANPIG010001102.1, read as the reverse complement.
ATAGAACTGTTTAAAAAAAGGGAGTAGAACTATTATAATATCATCAAGGCTTACCCTTGATAATGCGTCATGCCGTCATCAGTTACCTGAGCTGATAAAGCAGTTTGGTCAGTTGCTTCTTGTTTAGGATTAGCTGCAACGGGTTTTTTAATAGCACCTTTCAAGGTATTCACTGTACCTTCAAGCTCGCTATTAGTAGCTTCAAGTTGTGTAATAGTACCTTCAAGGTTACTTTTATCAGCTTTCAAGGTTGCATTCTCGGATAATGTAAGTTGATAAGAACTTTCAATGGTTTTCAAGCGTGCTTCAAAAGCATTGTATCCTTCTGCATTCAATTCAATAGCAACTTCAGTACTCACAATGGGTGCTTCAGTAGGTGCATCAGCAGTCGTAACTACTTCTTCAGGCGTTTCAACAACGGCAACAATTTCGTTGTCATCGTCAATATCAATTTCAATCGAATCAGCCTTGAAAGCACCTTTTAAAGCACCTTCCACTTCTTCTAAATTTTCGGGGTTTAGCTTCTTGTCAGAATCAGCCTTGAAAATATTTACTATTTTCTCCGCAACTCCACCCAGCGTGAATACTGTTTTCATGGATTTATTAGATTTTTTACTCGTTAAAAATTTTGGATTATCAATTGCCTGTAAAGCAATATCGTAGGCCGCTTGGAAGTTGCCAATCTCATCAATCAAGCCATTTTCGATGGCTTCATCACTCATGAACTCGGCACCCGCAAGGGCATTTCTTGAAATTCCTGGACGATGGGTCTGCATGAATCCCATAAAACTTTGGTCAAACTTGAAAAGGATTCCTTCTTCATATCCTTTCATATCACCTTTCAAAGCCTTACGGTGTGCATCATTTTTTAGAGGAGAAGTCTTTGAGTAAATCTCGGAAATGACAATGCCTTGGGCAGCATAATATTTTGCCATATCCACAATGGTCGTCATCACACCGCAACTACCAATCACACAATCAGTTGTTTCAGCCAGTGCATAATCATCTGTTGCACCAATATATAAACCTGCCGAACATTGTAAACCCGTAGTCAAGCCGATAATTGGCGATTGAAAAGCAAATTTCCTTTCAGCAAGATTTCGAGTGCCAAATACTTCACCACCAGGCGTGTTTTTTACCTCGACAATACCTTTGATAGAATTATCTCTTTCAGCTCTATCATACCAATTGGCAATTGTTGAAGTTCCTGCAATGCCACAATAATCGTATTGAGCAATGGCTTCCAAAATTGGAATCATCAATACGTCACCCATCCGCAAAGGCACAAAGTCATACGACCAATTTTCCCGATCAGTCAAGAATGGCTCGGCACTTACAGCAGAATATTTTTGGATAAATAAATCGAAGTTCTCTTTCCCAACCTGTTCTCGATTCTCAACAATAGGTAGTACAGCTTCGCCTTTCAATAAATTAATTACCTGAGGCATATACGCCATTGCCGCCCCTTGCTGAATGTGCCAGGCGTTTGAACTATTAAGGATAGACCTAAGAATATGAAAGTAGGA
>JANPIG010001101.1:0-3920 GCA_031424875.1 Cytophagales bacterium | reverse complement strand
ATTTATCATTCAAAAAAAGAATATCTTGTTGAATTAATTTAAATACTTGATTCATTTCCTCATTAATACTATCATCGGGTTTTTGATTATATAAAATTGCTAAGGATAATAATAGACCAACTCTGCCGCCTAATAATTGGTTATAAGCATCATTTGAAGAACTTTGATAGTAATTTTCGTGATAATATTTTTTAATTATCTCATAAGGATTTTCATTTTTCTGCTCATCGGGCAATAAAAATCGTTGATGATTTTTTATGGATACGATATTTTTTAGGGCTAACGTCATATCAGTTTTTTTATGAAGAGATTACTAATTAGTGAAAGATATTCAGGGGCAACTTCCCTTAAAATTCTTTCTATATCTATGGCATTATCTATACTGGCTTTATGATGCCCTACCATGTGTATGTACTGTTTAGGATAATATTGCGCTTTGTATTTGGGTAGATTATTATCGGAAAGCCAGAAATTGCTTTCATCGGGTAAGAGGTTTTCATTTTGGTGTAAACAAGCTACTTTTAAATCTTTTTCTTGAGCCATACACGCAAAAAGATACTGTTCTAATATTACGTTTGTCATCGTAAAAGATGCAGTATCTTGGGCAGCATCAGCTAAAATTTTATCCAAATTAAGGTCAATTATTTCTTTAGAATTAGCCCATAGTTCCTTATAAATCTGCACTTTATTTCCACCAAAAACGCCTGCATTGTAAGCAATATTTTGATAGTTTTGAATGTAATAATCTACAGATTGAGGAATGGTATAATTGACAAAATATTGGTCTATACATTTTTTATAAGGTCCTTGTCTGCTTTTATCGTTTTCGTCCATGTAAGCCACTAAGTCGGCATTTTCAAAATCATCTTTAAAGGGCTTTGACAATAAAAAATCAAAATCTAAGTGTATAAAAGGTTCGTCAAATAACGAATAGCTGTATATTTTGCCCAAAGCCCAAAACTGTTTAGGGTAATTATTGAGGTAATCTAATTCAACGATTACGTCATCATAAGGTAATTTGAGGGTATCAATTAATAGTTTTTTTCCAAATTTGTCCGTTACAAGGGTAGTTTTTCCTGTATAATGTCTATTCACCAGTAAGGCACTCAAAACGTAGGTGTAATAAAACATTTGCTTATTCACCCAACTTCCGTAGCTTAAATTAGAAAGATATTCTCCTTGCTTATCAAGCATAGGTTTGCTCCAAAAACTATGAACTATGCGCATAATGCAATATCTGGTTGTGATTGTTTTAGTAATAATCTGCCATTGCTAAATTCATAAATGTGCTGGCATAAATCATCAAATGAAAATCTGTGAGATATTATCAAAATAATAGCTTCAGGGTTGAACTGGCGAATATTCTGTATGATGAGTCTTTCGTTAAAAACGTCCAATGAAGCAGTGGCTTCGTCTATAATAATAATGGGGTATTGTTTCATGAATATTCGGGCTAATGAAATTCTTTGTTTCTGCCCTTCTGAAAAAATACTGATATTACTATTGAGTTCCGTTTGAAGTCCATGATCCAGTGATAATACCTTCGATAGCATATTCACCCGTTCCAAGGCTTCTTTTATTTTGGTTTCATCGTTAGTAAAAGCTCCATAATCAACATTATTAAAAACAGTGTCAGAAAAAATCTGATTATCTTTTTCCACTAAACAGATATTTTTAGGCATATCTTTTATGTGGGCATAAGGCGTGCGTCCGTTGATAAGAATAGTACCATAGTTGGGTTTAATCAGGTTGCATAAGAGACTTAGTATGGTGCTTTTGCCGCTACCACTTTCACCCGTTATCAAATACGTTTCGCCAGCATAAAAAGTAGTATTAAGTCTTTCTAATATAATTTTCTCGTTATAAAAAAATGAAACGTCTTGGAAAGTAATTTTTTCGATGTTTTTTACTATTACATTAGGGTTATTTTCGTAGTGCTTATTGCTTTCATTGTTTTCAAGAAAACCACTGATTCGTTCCATCGAAACAAATGATTTTATAGCAGTACTATATCCGTTGGTAATTGAGGTAACTGGCGGCAGTAAGCGGTTTACATATTGAATGTATGCAATTAAACTTCCCACCGTAAGTACATTATTCATTACACCTTTGCCTCCATAAATCAAGATAATAACAGGAATTGAAGCCACTATAAAGGTGATAAAATTCTTATTTAAAGAATTGATTTTAGCATTATTGACTTGTAAATCAACTATTTGCTGTTGTAATCCTGAGATACGTTCCTCTTCAATTTTACTGGTATTAAATGTTTTGATGAGTTTTATATTTTTCAATTCATCCGTCAAATAGTTGAATAGTTTTGTCTCGGATTCCTGTACTTTTTTAAACTTTGCATGAATTTTTGGAGATAGTTTCATGATAAAAAAAACAATAACAGGAATTACCGAGACACTAATAAGCGTCAATTCAACATTGATAGACAGCATTATTCCGATGATACTGGCTATCAAAATTAAATTGTTGAGGGTATCATTAATTAGATACGAAAGCGAATGCTGAACATTATTGACATCATTAGACAAGATAAAAATGGTTTCGCCTATTTGCTTATCTTGAAAAAAGGCAAGGGGCTTCTGAAAGACAGTACGCATGATATTGCTTCTCAGGTCGGCAATGACAGTCTGGCTTAGTTTAGTATATAAAATATCAAAGACATACGCCATTGCCACTCTGAGGAGATATATGCCTACCAAGAGCATTAAGATTAATACTAATTTGGAAAAGTCTTTTTTTGGAAAAATATCATCAATGATTACCTTCAAAATATAAGGCGTGGCCAATGAAGCCAAATTGATAATAAAAATCAATATGAATAGCCCTATGCCTTCTTTCCAATAAGGCAAAAAATAAGCTAATATCTTGTTAAATGTGTCCTTTTTCATGGTTCTATCGGTTAGCTCTATTTTCCTCCTCTTGCGAACTGTTCTTAACTTGTTTAGCATTGTACGTTGATTTGCCAAAGCCATAGCTGAGTTGTAATGATACATATCTTGATCCGAATCTGTTGGTACTTTCCATGTTGATAATATCAGGTCTGACAGAGGTTGCATTTACTATGTAAGTATAAAAAATGTCATTCACATTTAAGGTAGCATTTAGGGTTTTGAAATAGGTTTTCTGTAAGCCAAGATTTACATAACCCTTTGGTTTTAAGTTAAATAAGGCCGTGCCACCGCCCGTCTCCCAATAGCCTGTCAATGATAAGGTATATCCTTTGGGCAGTTTGAAACTATGGTCAGAGCTTAAGTTTGTATAACCTATTTTAGTCTGGACAGTACCTTTGTAGTAAGGCAAATCAAATACTAAGGAATATTCGTTTTCATAGTATTTAAAATTGTTTTGCATAGTCCACCACTTTGTTACAGTAACAGGAACTCCAATTTCTATTCCTCTGTAATGATTGGAAGCAAGGTTTTCAAAAATATATTCGGTCTTATTGGTAGTGGGATCGTAATGTGGTACTTGCTGAATATCATCGTAGTTTACGCCAAAGTTGGCTGAAATGGTAATTTTTCTAAGATAATAATTCAAGCTAAAAGCATTATTTGTTATCGGAATCAAAAACTGGTTTCCTCTGTATGAATTATAGGGACCTCCGATGTAAACGTAGGGATTTAATGCCCCAAATGAGGGTCTGGTCAATCTTTTAGAATAGGAAGCCGAGAACGTATTGTTATCATTGATGGGTACATTCACACTCAATGAAGGCAACCACTTGATATAATCTCGGTTGGTAATGCTGTTCAAAGTAATTGAATTTCCTTCTGTAATGGTGTTTTCAGTTCTTAATCCTACCGAATAAGATGCCTTTTTGATGGTATTGGAGTATGATACATAAGCAGCAAAGTTCTTTTCAGAATACAAAAATTTATTACTGTTTGTTTTGTCATCAATCCATT
>JANPIG010001100.1:0-2276 GCA_031424875.1 Cytophagales bacterium | reverse complement strand
GATTAAAAAAAACGAAGACAACCAACAAAAAGATTCAGTAACTGTGAATAAAATTGAAAAGACTGCATTCGGTACACTTCCCGATGGACGTAAAGCCGATTCCTATACCTTGAAAAATGCCAATGGTATGGTAGTGAAAATTTCTAATTACGGTGGCGTTATCAGCTACTGGACTGCCCCTGACAAAGATGGGAAATACGAAGACATCGTGTTGGGTTTTGATTCTTTAGCGGGCTATTTAACACCACCCCCGTATTTTGGAGCAATCATTGGTCGTTACGGAAATAGAATTGCAAAAGGTAAATTCAAATTAGAAGACAAAGAATATACATTAGCAACCAACAACAATAACCTAAACCATTTGCACGGTGGCGTAGTGGGTTACGACAAAGTTTTGTGGAACGCAGAGCCAATTGAGGGTGAAGAACCTGCTTTGAGATTAACGTATTTGAGCAAAGACGGTGAAGAAGGTTATCCTGGAAATTTGAATGTTACGGTAATTTATACTCTACAAAAAGACAATTCTTTAAAGATAGATTATTCAGCAACGACGGATAAAACAACGATTATCAATTTGACAAACCACTCGTATTTCAATCTTTCGGCTTCAAAAATTAACATTCTTGAACATGAAGTTACGTTGAATGCGGATAAATTTTTACCCGTCGATAAGGGTTTAATTCCAACGGGAGAACTTCGTTCGGTGACAGGAACGGTGTTTGATTTTACGAAACCAACTGTTATCGGAAAAGGAATTAATGAAGTAAAAGATGAGCAAATTGTATTGGGTGGCGGTTACGACCATGCTTGGATTTTGAACAAAAAAGAAGCCAATGAATTGAGCCTTGCGGCTACGGTTGTTGAGAAAACTTCGGGTCGTAAAATGGAAGTTATGACTACCGAACCAGCGATTCAGTTTTATACTGGGAACTTCTTAGATGGGAAATTAACAGGAAAAGGTGGCGTAAATTATCCAAAACGTTTTGCTTTATGTCTTGAATCAGAACATTATCCAGATTCACCAAATCAAGCGGCTTTCCCAACGGTAGTATTGAAGCCAAATGAGAAGTATTCAACCACTACTATTTACAAGTTCTCAGTCGAAAAATAGGCAATAATTATACCTTTTTCTAAAATTAGATTATCTTATAATGTATAGAACACTGATTATGAGCGACAAACGTAATTTTTTATATAATAATATTAATACTGTAGAATGTTCCAAACAAATTGTCCCAAATGATTAGCACTTGACCCCAATTTTTATCCAAATATTTAACGTTTGTGTCATGATGCATACAGTGATATCTTGGTGTGGCGAGGATATATTCGAAAAAGCCCATATTCTTAATCAACTTGGTGTGGTTGAATATTCCCCAAATGTTCGTAGCCCCCATCATTACTGTAAATTGTAGAATGTCTATTCCCATGATGGGCATGAGCCAAAAGAAAGTACCAGAAAAAATTATCCAAAAAAGTACCTCGATTGGCAGTTCAAAATTGAGCTTTTGCGAGCTATGATGAAAAGCCGATTTCATTAAATTCAGCAGTTTTGAATTATTACAATCAAACCCTCTACTCAAAATTATATATCTAAGTCCCATCCACAAATTATTCAATTTTTAAAGATTTTACCCTCGAAGTATGAGCGTAATGCTAGATAATTTTATCCATTTCGCTCATAAATATTAAATCTTCGAGCGAAATGTGTAATTTATTTGCCCTTTTCGCTTAAAGAAATGTATATTTGTTAAAAAATAATATTATGAGATTAGTGGGTAGAGAAACTCAAAAAAGACAAATAGAAAAATATCTTCAAGACGACCGTGCGCATTTTGTGGCGGTATATGGTCGTAGGCGAGTAGGAAAGACGTTTTTGATAAAGGAATATTTTGATAATCAATTTACTTTTTACTGTACAGGTTTGTTAAATGGCAATAAAAATCAACAACTCAATAATTTTGTAACCAATATGAATAGCCAATTGAGGTATGCAGACGAAAATGCTTCAATTAATAACTGGTATGAAGCTTTCAATGAATTGATTAGAGCATTATCAAAAATAAAAGACAATCAGAAAAAGGTAATTTTCATGGATGAATTGCCGTGGATGGATACCGTTGGTTCTGATTTTTTGCTTGGCTTAGAATATTTTTGGAATAGTTGGGCATCTGCACAAAAAGATATTTTATTTATCATTTGTGGTTCGGCAACGTCTTGGATAGTGAATAAATTATTTAATAATACAGGCGGACTTTATAATAGAGTAACCGCCA
>JANPIG010001099.1:0-4341 GCA_031424875.1 Cytophagales bacterium | reverse complement strand
GCAAAGGAATTGAACGTGCCGGTAATTGCACTTTCACAGCTCAGTAGAGCAGTAGAAACTCGTGGAGGTGATAAAAAACCGCAACTTTCAGATTTGCGTGAATCAGGATCTATTGAACAAGATGCTGATATGGTTATGTTCATCTATCGTCCAGAATACTACGGCATTACCCAAGATGAAACGGGCAACTCTGTTACTGGAATGGGTGAATTAATTATTGCTAAAAACCGTGCAGGTTCATTAGATACTGTCCAATTACGTTTTATTGGAAAATACACCAAATATTGCGATTTAGATGCTACAGACTATACAAGCGGAGGTTATGGAAGTGATTCGTTACAATCTTTCACACAAATAGAAGATACAGCACAGACTTTTGAAAATGGAGCAAAGACCATGGGTAGTAGAATAAATAATCTGCCCCAGTCGCCTCAGCAAAATCCATTTGGCAGTACATCTCCGAACCAGGATGTTCCATTTTGAGGTTGAGTAGTAAAACTGACATCCCTCATCAGGGTTTTACACCCTAATGAGGGATTATTCTATTAATAATTAACCTCTTTTCAACGGAGAATCTTTTTCTTTTGCTAAAGTATTATAAGTCAATTTATCCGTTAATTTTGGCAACCATTTATTCAAAAAAACTACCATTTTCCCCTGCAAAGTCAAAACCATATCCCTATCACGTTTTTTTACTGCCTTTAAAATGTGTTGAGCCACTTCTTCCGACGACATCATATTGCCTTCATCCCGCATGGTCTCACCCTTTGAATTTCCATCAGACCCTAACGACGCTACTCGTATATTAGACGCAGTAAACCCTGGACACGCCGTCAATACATGAACACCTGAATGCAAAAGTTCTGTTCTCAAAGCCTCTAAAAAACCATTCATGGCAAACTTTGAGGCTGAATATCCTGTTCGCACAGGCAGCCCTCTATAACCCGCAATTGATGATACCCCAACTATTGACCCCTTTGTTTCTTTAATATACGGTAAAGCATATTTTGTGGCATAAACCGTTCCGTAGAAATTTATATCCATTACTTTTTTAATTACCTCTATATCGCAATCTTCAAACATCGAACGCATTGAAATGCCTGCATTATTTATTAAAACATCTATTTTACCATATTTTTCAATGGTTTTATGTACTACATCAGCATTGTCTGCTTCAATACTTACGTCTGAAACAATGGGCAAATTATCGATTCCTTGATTAGTTAATGCCTCGCTCACTTCCAAAAGTGGCTCTTTCTTCCGACCTGTGATTACGATTTTTGCCCCTTCTTGTCCAAAAGCAAAAGCCAATGCTTTACCGATGCCAGAGGAGGCTCCTGTGATGATGACTACTTTATTTTTCATGCCACAAAATTCAACCATTTTCCTAAAACTGCCCAATTTTATTAAAAATATTTTTTAGAGTTCGTACTTTTGTAGAATCATGAGAAAGAAAAATAAAGAAAATATCATTTTTGAAAATGTTTTAGTAGAAGATTTTGCTTCAGATGCAAAATGTTTAAGTCGGATTAATGACAAGGTTGTTTTTATCGAAGGACCCGTTGCTCCTGGCGATTATGCAGATTTGCGAGTGACAAAATCCAAAAGTAGTTATATGGAAGCGGTGGCGATAAATATTCGCCCCGAATCTAAATTTAGAACACAAATCACGTGTCCACACTTTGGTGTTTGCGGAGGTTGCAAATGGCAACACATTGAATATCAGGTACAACTGGATTTCAAAACCCGTCAAGTGGTAGATGCTTTGGAGCGAATTGCTAAGGTGAAATTGCCAGAAATAAAGCCTATTTTCCCATCATCAGAACAGTTTTATTATCGAAATAAATTAGAATATACCTTTTCGCAAAATCGTTGGCTCACTCAAGAACAAATCGATTCGGGACAAGAATTTACTCGTTCTGCTTTGGGTTTTCACGTGCCAAAGCGTTACGACAAAATTTTAGATATAGACCATTGTTATCTTCAGCCTGACCCTTCAAACGCCATTCGTCTGGCGATTAGAGATTTTACCTTGCAACATAATCTTGAATATTACGAGCAAGTACGTCAAGAAAAAGGTGCAATGCGGAACCTAATTATTCGTACTTCCAATACTGGTGATTTAATGGTAATTGTTCAATTTGCCTATTGTCAACCAGAAGATATTGATTTGGTAATGAATTTTGTAGCCGAGAAATTCCCACAAATTACCTCTCTAAATTATGTAATAAATACCAAAGGAAACGATACATTTTTTGATTTAGAAATTGTCAATTTTACGGGGTTGCCGTATATTGAGGAGCAAATGGAAGGCTTAGATGGAGTGCCTTTAAAATTTAGAGTTGGCCCAAAATCTTTCTTCCAAACCAATTCAAAACAAGCCTTTGAATTATACAAAATCACTCGTGAATATGCTGATTTACAAGGAGATGAATTGGTTTATGACCTTTATACTGGCACTGGGACTATTGCCAATTTCGTAGCAAAACAAGCTAAAAAAGTTATCGGTTTGGAATACGTGGAAATGGCTATTGAGGATGCCAAAATAAATTCGCAAATCAATAATATCATCAATACAGAGTTTTATGCGGGTGATATGCGTAAATTATTGAGTTATGATTTCGTTAGCCAGCACGGACGACCAGACACTGTAATTACTGATCCTCCTCGAGCAGGGATGGATGAACCCGTAGTGCGTACACTCTTGGAAGCTGCCCCCAAACGTATCGTGTATGTAAGTTGTAACCCAGCCACGCAAGCTCGAGATTTGGCACTGCTAGATTTAAAATATGCAGTTACTGCTGTGCAGCCAGTAGATATGTTTCCACAAACACATCATGTGGAAAATGTAGTTAGATTAGATTTGAGGTAATTTTAGTACACTTCCCGAAAGTTTTTTTTTCACTTTGGGGAAGTTATTGGCGTGTTCAACTACCCGAAAGTAGAAAAAACTTTCGAGTAGTATCAATACTAAAAAAGCGTCAAAGAGAAAAACTCAATGACGCTTTTTTTGTTGCGGGAAGCAGGATCGAACTGCCGACCTTAGGGTTATGAATCCTACGCTCTAACCATCTGAGCTATCCCGCAGTATTAATATGGTGCAAAATTAAGAATTTTAATATTTCAAGACAAGTCATTTTATCAATTTATTTAAAAATAAATGCTTAATTACTGAATGTCAGGCGATTAGATTCTTTATTTTACCTAAAAGCTCCTTCCTATTAAATTAAATTATTCCAAGTATTAAAGTCCTGAAAATCAGGCGCAAAGCAATTTATAAAAGTATTTTTTTGATAAAATTTAAAAAAAAACTTGCGAATAAGTTTAACAATCATAACTTTGCCAATATTGAATTTCAGATATATGTTACCGTATGTACTTTTCGATTTGAAATGGTCATACTTAAAATGCGGTTGGAAATGAGCAAACATAAATTTACAGCAGAGTTTGAATTAAGAGCCTCTCCAAAGGTCTTATTCCCCTATTTTAGTTCGGCATCGGGCTTGCAACAGTGGTTCGCCGAAAAGGTAGTTTTAAAAGATAGTACAACCTTTGACTTCCTATGGGATGGTGAAAGTCATGTAGCAAAATTATCTCAATTAAGATTACAAAAATCAGCAAAATTCGATTTTCTTCCTGCAAATCCCGAAGAAAAAGATCATAATTATCTTGAATTTAAATTGGATGTTAGCGATTTAACTGGATCAACCTATTTGAAAGTTATTGATTATTCAAGCAACACCGATGATGACGAATTGACTGAATTGTGGGAAGATTTGATTTTTAAATTAAAAGAAATTGTAGGAAACTGATGTTGTAGCACAGGACTTACGCAGCCCAAATCTTTCTCGTGAAGCGTAGTCTAATCTGTTTGTTGGTTTCACTGTAAAGATTCGGGCTGCGTAAGTCCCGTGCTACATATCTTAAATTTTCTTAAACTTAATCTTGCAACAAATCATTATTTGTAAATTTACGTTCTATTAAAAGGACGAACAATGCTCGTGTCTCCCATCGATTCACGAGCATTTTAATTTATTTGAAGAAATAAAGAGAAATCCGTGGCACGGCTCAACTCATAAACTTTCTGTTATCAAATAGTATATATTAGCCGTGCCATGGATAATTTTTCCGCATACATAATATGATTAAAAAAATTGATAAATTAATTCTAAAATCCTTCTGGAAACCTTTTATTACTACTTTAGCAGTCGTAATATTTATTTTCTTGATGCGTTTAATTGTTACCTACTTTGCTGATTTGTTTGGTAAAGATTTAGGTATTGAATTATATCTAAAACTCTTCTTTTATTTTAGTTTGATTACTGTTCCCATTGCTTTGCC
>JANPIG010001098.1:0-2216 GCA_031424875.1 Cytophagales bacterium | reverse complement strand
ACTTTGCATCGCTTGCACAATTGGGCATTAATTCAAGTGGTGCAGCACCAATAGCTTCTGCACAACTTGATGTTGTCAGTACTACAAAAGCGTTTTATCCCCCTCGGATGAGTTCAACCGATAAAACGAATATTGTAGGCAAGCAAGCGGGAGCAGTCGTATATGATAATAACTTGGGCGCTCTATCTTTTTATAATGGTTCAGCTTGGATAAGTACTGCACCTACAGTGAGCGGTGCTACTTACATTGTTGGACAAAATGCACTCGGCGGTAAAGTCTTTTGGATAGATGAAACTGGCCAACATGGGTTAGTAGCTTCATTAGTGGACCAGACAAGTGCTGTTTGGTATAATGGTGATACTAATACTAAAGCAATCCGCTCTGGTGTCTTTGGTGGAAGTTACAACACTGAAAGGATTTTGGATGGTAAGGGAGATGGTATTTTTGCGGCTCAAGTAGCTTCATCCTATACAGGGGGCAATTATGGCGATTGGTATCTACCATCACAAATCGAACTTGAATTATTGCGAAGTTCTGGGCTTGGATTATTGTCTGGTACTTACTGGTCTTCGACAGAGTTTCAACAAAACTCTGGTATTATTTCCAGTACAGCCATTGCAATTTTAAGTAGTGGCGGGTCAATGAATACTCAAAAAAATCTGGTTAATAAAGTAAGAGCAATTCGCAAATTCTAATTAATGTAAAACTCAAATTATAATAAAATGAAAAATATATTCATAAAAATATTAAGTTTAATCCTTTTAATTTCCGTTCAGAACACTACAATTGCTCAAGCTACACGCACATGGGTATCGGGGGTCGGCGACGATGTCAACCCTTGCAGTCGAACAGCCCCATGCAAAACTTTTGCGGGTGCAATTTCTAAAACGGCTGAATTTGGTGAAATAAATGTATTGGATCCTGGGGGGTTCGGAGGAGTTACTATTACCAAGTCAATTACTATATCTTCAGAGGGTTTCGAAGCTGGAATCGTGGTATCATTAGGGACTAATGCTATAACCATAAATACTACAGATGCGACAGATAGAGTTGTCTTACGAGGAATAGATTTCGAAGGACTCGGTACGGCATCAAATGGAATTCGTGTATTGAATGCAGGAAGTGTAATTATTGAAAATTGTGTTATTAATGGATTTTCAACTGCAGGTGTAAGTATTGAGCCAACTACTAATCCTGTTAAAATAGTAATAAAAGATTCAAGAATTTCTAATTCAAATACAGGAATAACTTTAATACCGACGGCTGCAATAGTTGCTGACGTTAATGTATTGAGTGTTTTAATTGGAATGAATACAACAGGGATAACTTCAACGGGAACTGGGTCAACTTTAAGGCTCTCTAATTCGAGCATTATCAATAATACTACAAGCGTAAGCATCTCAACGGGCAAAGTAGTTTCTTTTGGAAATAATAATTTTGCTGGGAACACCACTAATAACCCGATAACAGTTACACAACAGCAATAATGGCTATAATTAGTGAGTTTTAAATTTATGTTAAATTTGAAATCCCGCAGTCTGGCTCTGGTCGTAGGTTTAGCGAAGCGTTCCTACGACCTATAATTATTATTATGCTGTTGTTAGTGTTCCAAGTTCGCCCGCCGTTGTTGGAATTTTCCCCAACAACACTTGCGTAAGCAACTCGTCAAATTGCTTGTATTTTATAAGTATTTAATAATCAGAATCTTGTGTTGGCTATATTTGTTGTTTGGTACAAGCATCAACCACAGAAATAAACTTTTAGAAAGTACGGAGGATAGAATTCTTGGCAATTAAATCAAAATCAGAATCAAGGTGTACAAGTAATGTGTTGTTTTCAATGGTAACTTGGGCAACTAAACAATCCGTACTTTTTCTGATGGTTACGTCTTTTTTTCTTAATTCGAAATATAGTTTGGCGGCATCAATAGAAGTTCCAGCCGTTGTTGGAGTTTTCTCCAACAACACTTGCGAAAGCAAAAACCAGAACAGGTAGTGCCTGACTAACAATGAGTTAAAAATAAATCAACAGTCCTATAAATAATGAGTTAAAAATCCAAAATCATCAATTCCAGTTTCGTAAGACCGAGAGGATGAAAACCAATATTCTTCTGATGTTTCAGCTAACTTCCACTTTTCTTGTAAGGGATTAGCATGAATATAGTTAAGCTTCTGGGAGACCACTTTCCGAGAATACAAATCTATACTCAAAGGATT
>JANPIG010001097.1:0-8730 GCA_031424875.1 Cytophagales bacterium | reverse complement strand
AGATGAAGACGTTAGATTTATGGGACTACCCACGTTAACGGGTGAATTACTCCCTGCCGTTGCTCCTGTGGGTGGGCTACAAACGGTCGGAGCAGGATTCACTACCACATTTGTAATAGCAGTTGCCGTACAAGTACCTGCCCCTGTAATTGTTACCGTATAAACTCCTGCCATTGCCGCAGTTGCTGAAGCAATTATAGGATTTTGTGCAGTGGAAGCAAAACCACTTGGTCCTGCCCAAGTCTGACTTGTTCCACCTGTAGATGAAGACGTTAGATTTATGGGACTACCCACGGTAACGGGTGAATTACTCCCTGCCGTTGCCCCTGTGGGAACAGTATTCACCGTGGCTGAGGTTGTAGCCATTGCGGTGCAACTTCCCACAGCTGTTACTATTACTTGATAGGTTCCTGTTGCCGCTGTTGTGGCAGATGGTATGTTTGGATTTTGGGCTGTGGAACTAAATCCATTAACCCCTGTCCATGCAAAAGTACAAGTAGAAAGAGCAATCTGTCCTCTAATTTCACCACCAGGGAAGTTAACATTATGAATGTTTACGTAAAGTCCTCCCGAAGCTAATGCTGTGGCTTGGGGTGGTGTAAGCGTAAAACTATTTGAATAGGTTCCACTTACTGCACTCGGGAATCCAGTCAAGTCAATAATTACTGATCCATTGACACCTGCTATTGCATTATGAATGTGAGCTGCCAATGCCGCTGCCGACAAACCACTAAACGTAACATTTACAGTTAATAAGTTTGATACAGGGTCGAATATACCTGTCACACTTCCTGTTGCTGTTGAAGCATTAGCAGGAACTTCTGAAGCTCCGCTTAAAGTAGCAGATATTGAACCAGTACAAGTAGCCGCTAAGTTTAGTGTCGCTCCTGCACAAATGGGAGAATTACTACTCGCAGTTGCAGTGGGAGTAATACAACTCGTTGGTGCTGGATTCACTAACACATTGGTAGTAGCAGTTGCCACACAAGTACCTGAAGATGTGACTGTTACCGTATATACGCCTGCCATTGTTGCCGTGGCTGAAGCAATTACAGGATTTTGAGCGGCAGAAGTAAAGGCATTTGGTCCTGCCCATGACTGACTTGTTCCGCCTGTGGATGAAGAAGATAGATTTATGGGACTGCCTACAGTAACAGGTGAATTACTCCCTGCTGTTACTCCTGTGGGTGGGCTACATGTCGTTGGCACTGAATTAACAACTACATTTACAGTACCTATTGCCGTGCAAGTTCCTGGCGAAGTAATTATTACGGTATAAACTCCTCCCATTGCCAAAGTTGCCGAAGAAATTATTGGATTTTGATCTGTTGAACTAAAGGCATTGGGTCCTGTCCAAGATTGACTTGTTCCACCAGTGGATGACGACGTTAGATTTATGGAATTTCCCACCGTTACTGGCGAATTGCTACCTACTGAAATGCCCGTAGGAGGGTTTGGAACAGCATTAATGACTACATTAGCCGATGCATCAGATACACAAGAAGCACTCGTAACAGTAAAATTATAAGTTGCCCCTGCGCCAAGCCCAGTTATAGTAGTGTTTGTTCCTGTTCCTGTAATACCCCCTGGGTTAATTGTCCATGATCCTGTACTTGGTAAACCACTCAAAACTACGCTACCAGTAGGAGTAACACAAGATGGCTGTGTAATGATGCCAACTGTTGGGGCAGTAGTGGATACAATATTAAAAGTAGTAAGTGTACGGCAAGTAGGAAAAATAGAATTGGACACATAAAAATTATAAGCACCTGGCGTAGCAGTATTAGTAATTCCTGACCCAGCTACTCCAACTGGATTGAAAATATTTCCAGTAAATAAAGAAGAACCTCCTGTTGCAGCTAAAAACCAACTATTACTACCCCCAAATCCTAAAGCATCAGCTGGGTTCGTAGCACTGGCTTGTAGCGTAAATGTACCCGTTGCTCCCGTTGAAAATGAACTCACTACTAATACATAAACAGTTCCCGCCGTGAGCGTATGCGTTAGACTTGACAAAAAGCCCGGTCCACTGTCATCATCTCCCCTCAAAAAATTTACTGCTGGCGTTCCAGGGGTAAATGGTGATTGATAAAGCGTTAAATAGGTATCATCAGCGGATCCTGGGGTGAGAGCTGCGGCAGTTGTAGCAAAAGTAACCGCCGCCGAACTTGGAGCAACAAAAGTAAATGTTTGAAAAAATACAGGTCTGCTGGCAGTATAAGTAGTTGTATTACTGCCCGAACCTCTAACATAAGTAGTTCCAGTTACCAAAGCACCACTGACTGTATTCGTGCTTGATGCTGGCACCACTAACCCTTGTCCAGATGGCACAGTCGCATTTTGGCAAACGTTATAAGTACCAACCGTAGGAACGACCACTGGATTAACCACAATGGTTACACCCGTACCCGAAGGAACTGTACAACCACCTCTAGTAGCATTAACCGTATATACTCCAGATGTTTTTACAATTAACTGTGGCTGAGTAGCTCCTCCTACGTTAACTCCTCCTTTCAACCATTGATAGGTAATTCCTGCTACTACAGGGACATCTAAAATAGCCGAGTCTCCTTGACAAAAAGTAGTTGGTCTGGTAACTGTAATTGTTGGAGATGCGGGGCAATTTGTTGTCCCTATGATAGTTATTCTATGTTTTTGATTATAATTACCTGCTACGCCATTACCTCCATTAAAGTTTAGCGTATAGGCAATATCAATAAATTCATCGGGTTCCCCTACGGCGTTATCATAAACTCTAAGGGTAAATTGTTTAGATAAATTTGCGCCATTCAACACGATTCCTGAGGTATTTAATAAGTCATAATCCACTCCCTCAATAGCAGTTCCTGTCTTAGTCAAGGTTACGTTTACATTCTGAGAAGGAGCATTATCAATATCAATAAAAATAGGATAATCTTTAAAAGTTCCTAAGGCTTCTTTTTGTCTGGAAATAGTACCTCCCAATCTAAAATGAACAGCAGCCGTGGTGAGAGGGTCATTTACTTTGAAACTACCAATACGAGTTTTGAAATTAAATGAACCCGTTGCTGAATAGTATTCATCCGTGTACCAAAGGGTTTCTTCATCGGTTGGGTCGGTTGCCATGGCAGTATAATCCCCCCAACGATTACCCGAACCCGTCTGCGAACCAGTACTGGCGTGAAATAACTGGTCTGCACTCAACGTATTTAAGGCATCTGATTTTTTTCTTTCAGCATAAAAAATACTTGGAAAAGTAGTTGAGCTGGATTTACTGTAGCCCATAGCTATATTACCTCTTTGGTCGATACCTGTACAACCCATCCAACGGTTATCACCCGTAGCTCCATTACCTGTACCGGTAGGCGAATAGGTAGATTGTTGATTGATACTCCATGCACTGGCAGGCGTTGGTCGGCTCAATTCATACCATCGCATGGCAGCTTGGTAGGTGGCAGCATTGGTAGGATTTACTCCGCTGACATTTACGGCATAATTCATTACCAATGATTCAGAGTTATCAAACCTCCGATAAATAATTCGGCTCATCATACGGTCGGCAATGGCATCTAACCCATCAGCCACCCCTGATTGCTCTATGGCAGACCTCACTGAGGGTGAACGCCCGTCAAAAGATGAGGTTGGCAATAAAGTAGAGGCACTCAAAGTTGATGATGCGGGTGTAACAAAGTTGGGCGTTAAGGTTCTTAATTTTAATTGATCTGTTCCACCAAATTCATCAGCATCAAAAGTAATAAAAAGAGGTTGGGAGGTGGATTCAGGGGTTTTCGACCCTTCAAAACTTACGGGCAAATAACCGCTTTCGTTAGCATCTTGAAAACGAATGAGCGTAGTAGTGGGGGTTCCCTCCACCATTTTGTTTCTATCTACGGCATAATATCCTTGGCCTAAATAAGCAGTACCCGCTTGATTAAATTCGTGCGTAGTAATAACATAGCTATTATTCCAAATACCAATATGGGGATAATCTGGGAAAACGCCAGGCGTTGGAAACCTATATACGTTATAGGCTCCAGTAGGATCGCCAGTTTGTGAAATACAAAATATCAAGGCCTCATTTCCTGTAGGCAAGTCAAACTGCAACAGTAACCAACGGTCTGCCACTTGGTCGTAAAGAGCAATAGGGTCGCCATCATCACCCGCTCCTGGGGCAATGGAACTAAATTTTAAGGGACCCGTCAATAATGTTCCTGCTTTGTTATAAATCTTATGAGCAGAGTTTGCCATCATCACTACGTGGTTCGGGCCTACGCTCATTACAGGATCTGGTGGAGCAAATGTACTTCCATACAAGGTTGTATTATCAGCACTTACTACCCCATCAAACGATGTAATAAGCGGTAGAACAGGGTTTATACCACTAGGCTTGGCCGCTGTAGTTTGTATAGAAGCATCTACACTTTTGGCGGATGGATTATTTATTGAAAACCTTGCCTTCTTGTTAGCCTTATCATTTTCTCCAAACTCTCTTCCATCAGTATCTTTAGCTTGTGGTTTCTCTGGGACTGGCATATCCGATATTTTAGGACTTTTATAAACCAGAGTTCCCGTAATAATGCTTGTTGGTCCCTGCTGGCTAAAAGCCATTTCACAGCATACAACAATAGTAAGCAGAAGCGTAAATAGTTTCTTCATGAGATTTGTTGGTAAAATTGAATATGAATATACTGATTTATATATTATTGGCAATCAAGTAGTTACTGAATTATTATATATATTTATTAAATGGTTGGCATCGATATTAATCTCTACTATATTGCTCGTATCATCATAAAGTTTGACCAGCAGAACATACCTAAACATGTGATTTGAGAGTTACTTCTGCCAATATTTATGACATAAATATTGATTGATTAATATTATTTTTTGGAAGAAAAACTTTCATTTCATGTAATACCATCAACTGCAAAATTTTGGTTAAGCATTTTTAATTACTTGTAGAAGTTTAGCTTTTTCACAATAATGCATTTAGATAAATAATGAAGCTGTTTTATCCCTGAAAGTTTTAAGATGTGATTAGATTATATTCCCATGTAAGGACTTCTAGATTTGAAAGGATAATAGCAGGAGAAAATATAAGAGAATGGCTCAAGTTAATAATATTATGTCAAATTCAACAATCAATACTTAAAAAATAGTTATTTTATTTATTTTATGGTAAAAAAAATATTTTGGCTAACGGATTCCAAGAAAATGTTTAGAAATAATGTTTTCTAACTTCATCTTTGCAAATCTATTCCACTCACATTGATCGTTGAAAATCAAGAAAGTGTAAAAAATACCATTGAAGTTTCTAATACTTTATAAAAATCTGGTGCAAAACACCTCCATTAGGTTTTGCTTTTATTTCAAATGCAGCATTCATTAATTCAACTCTTGATTGTACACTTCTTAAACCTAAGCCCCCTTTTTTTATTACTTCCATAAAATCATAACCCACACCATCATCAGCTACTCTAAGTTCAATTTGTTTCTCTTCTTGCATCAACTCTACGTCTATGATTTGAGCTTTTGCATGGCGCAAAGTATTGTTTATCAATTCTTTGGCTATGAAATAAATATTTTGAGAAACCTTATTTTCAATATTTTCTTCGATATTTGTCGTAAAATTTATTTCGATATTTGGATGCACTTTGTTGAGATTAGCCACTAAATTTTGAATCGCTATGACTATACCATTATTCTCCAAATCAGGAGGCATGAGACTGTGTGAAAAACTACGAATTTCGCTCGTAATTTCATCAATATTTTTAATACCATCAGTCAGAATATTGATTTCACTGTTCATATTTCGCTTCTCAAAATCCATCTTTAAAGACTCAAATTTCATTTTCACGATGCTCAAATCTATTCCAACGCCATCGTGCAATTCTTTTGCCAGGCGACTACGCTCTTGATTTTGCATCAGAATACCGTTTTCATAGGCAATTTGTTGATTTTTACTTTTTTCTTGTAATAGATTCTCTCGTTCATCGGCATATTGCTTTACCCTAAACGCCAGCCACAAACACAAAACTACAATTTCAAAAGAAATCATTTTGGCAGCTTCGTATTTATGATTGTTGTAAATGGCAGGTAAAAGTTGGATATTTTCGAGCATCAATAAACTGCCTTTGATAAATAATGGAGTCCCCGCAAAAAAGTAAACCAGAGAAGCAGTTCGTTCTTTTTGCTTAAAAATTGAATACAGTAACAAAAACAAAGAAACCAGAATTGGAAGCCAGAAATAAATTGTGAAAACCCAACTAATAAAGTATTTGACTTTGTAATTTTTTATATTTTCGAGGGGGGTAAAAAAAAATAAAGTCAAGAAAAAGCCTATTAAAATGAGGAAATTGACGCATTTTACAAGTTTTTTGGAGTGGTAGTTTTTTATTCTCAAAAATTCACTCACAAAAAGTAAATTAGAAGTTACAAACAGTGTAACAAAAACGTTAGGCACATTGCGTCCTGAAACTGAAAGAAAACCATCTAAGTACCAATCACCGTGAATGCCCACAGTTGTGATAACTTCACCGATTTGAGCAAAAACATAAAGGGTATAATAGAAGTAAACTTTTTCTTTGAGCAGTAGGAAAAGAAAAGTATTTAGAAAAATAATGATAAACCCTATACCTGCAAAAAAGCCCCAAAACTCACGGATATTGAGGGTTTCTTCGAAAAATACATTTTCTGTTTCGATTTCGATTGGCAATCTTACCGTACCCTGTAGCTTGATGGTTCGGATATATAATTCGATTTCTTCGTTGGCTTCTAATTTATATGTATAAAGATGATTAGAGCTATTAAAAGATTGTTTTTTTATTAATCTCCACCAACCCATTTGAGCAGACTGCTCCCTTAAAACGTTTTTTTTTACAACAAAATATTGAACTGTATCAATATACGTCATGAGAATTTGAGTATAAATATTTTCGGGTTTTGAACTATTATTTTTCACTAAAACTCTCGCCCAAACAACATTCGGATTGATGCCAACGATTGGAACATTATTTTTAGCAACCCTAAATTTAGAAGATTTAATAGCTTCTTCAATACTCATTTTGCTGGTCGAATCTATAAAAAATTCAATATCTCCTTTTTCAATTTGGCAAAAGCCACTGAAATTCAAGAGCAGAGAAATCAACAAAATGAATATTTTTTTTTCCATCAACTATTTTTTTCATCAAAAATACACTTTTAACTGAATACAAAAACTACACCTTTTGAGGTATTTTTTAATATACCTTTTTTGGTTGATGTATTTAATTTATATAATTCTGAATTTTGTGATGAAGAAACTTATTTTAAACAATTTTTTAAAGTATTCAAACGTAATTTTGAAAATGTAAAGAAAATATTAATAGTAATCGGAGCGGCGACCCGCTTCTAAATCTTAAATCAAAATGACTATCCTCATCGCTGATGATCATCAATTATTTATCGAAGGGCTTTCGATGCTCGTTTCGAGGATTGAAGGCATGGCTATTGTCGGTCAAGCAAAAAATGGGAAAGAAGTAATCGAAATCTGTCAAAACCAAAAAATTGATTTGATTTTGATGGATTTAGAAATGCCCGAAATGGGGGGAATTGAAGCTACCGCAATCATCAAAAATGATTTGCCTAATATAAAAATTATAGCTGTAACGATGCTCAACGACTATAACACTATCAAAAAAGCCCTCAGAAGTGGCATGGATGGCTATATTGTGAAAAATTTGGGCATTGCAGAATTACAAAAAGCCATCGAAACAGTGATGAATGGGCAGATTTATATGAGTCCTGAAATTACTAATATTTTGGCTTTGGGTGTGGCAGGCAGAAAACCCAATCAGGCGTATGTCCCTTCGCTCACCAAAAGAGAAAAAGAAGTTATTGAGTTGATTATAAAGGGTTTAACCAATGAAACCATTGCCGAAAAACTTTTTTTAAGTCCGCTCACTGTAGGCACGCACAGGAAGAATATACTTTCTAAATTGAATCTCAAAAATACGGCAATGCTGGTGAAATACGCAGGTGATTATCCTGAAATATTAGATTAATTAGACCTAATTTATTGACATTTTTTAAGCACCAAATCTCGAAAGTTTGGTGCTTTTTTATTGTGCTTCCATTCCTTATTTTTAAAATCTACACCTTTTGTGGTAGTTTTTAAAATACCTTTTTTAGATGATTTCTCGCCTTTGTTTCATTCCGACTTTTGTAAAGTATTTAAAACCTTATAAAATCATGAAATCCAAAAAAATAATTCTCAAACTCCTGTTTTTTGCCCTCTTCTTTTCGGTTGTGGCTTGCAAACCTCAAGCGGGAGACATCGGGCCTCAAGGTGCAGCAGGTACAATCGGCGATAAAGGTGATAAAGGAGCTATTGGTGACAAAGGGTCGTTCAGTGGCTTCGTTTCGGCTTGGACTGAAATCAAACCAGCCCAATGGAAACTTAGTGGCACAAAGGCAGTTTTTTCACAAACCGATGCCAATTTGACCCAAACTATCCTCGACCAAGGCTTGATATTGGCATACTATCGCCCTCTTCCAGAAGACGAAAGCAGTGCGGTTATTTCGCTCGCCGACGAGACAAACACTTACCTGTTTACCTTCAAGGCAAACGTTGGCTCTTTGGATTATGAGTTGAATTTCAAGAGAGCGGCATTCGTCAATCCAAATCTCGACGACTGGAATATCAAAGTCAGATACATCGTCGTGCCTCCTGCCAAGACAGGTAGATTAGCCCAAGTAAATTGGAAGGATTAT
>JANPIG010001096.1:0-2141 GCA_031424875.1 Cytophagales bacterium | reverse complement strand
TTTCGTTTAATTGGGTTGGTGTTTTGCCCGTCACGCTCCCAATGTTGCTTGCCAATATATATTTACTGCTTTGGGATTGGAATAAATTAAAATTTGTAGCCTTGCCCAATCCTAAAAATTTTACAGATAATGATAATAATTTTTCTAAACGAAAAATTTGGACTTACGTAGGGATTACCTATTTTTTTATGGTCGTCCTGATACGTAAGGCTATGATTAGTAACCAATTAACTAACTATTTTTCAATAAATTATGTATTAGTAGGGTTTATTTTAATGATTTTTGTCTGGGCAATACCCCTTATTTATCAACTCATGAAAAAATAATTTTACTCATATTTTTACTATCGCTCATTTTCAAATACAATTATGATACAAATCAAAAACTTATCTTTTGACTACGGAAAACGGAAACCAGTATTTCGAAACCTAAATCTGACGCTTTCCGCAGGGAATGTGTATGGACTTTTGGGCAAAAATGGAGCTGGTAAATCAAGTCTTCTACGCAACATTGCGGGTTTACTTTTTCCCACTGCTGGCACTTGTGAAGTGAACGGCTACACAGCACAAGACCGTTTGCCGTCCTTTTTGCAAGAACTTTATTTTCTGCCCGAGGAATTTCATACACCTGCCGTCAAGATTAAGGAATTTGTAGATACTTATGCTCCATTTTATCCTAATTTTTCCAGAAAGCAGTTTTTGGAATATCTCGAAGAATTTCAATTGTCTGATAATGAGAAGTTTACAGAGCTTTCTTTGGGACAAAAGAAAAAGGCTTTAATTGGCTTTGCCCTTTCGACTAACACAAAAGTATTGTTGATGGACGAACCTACTAACGGTTTGGACATTCCTTCTAAAAGTCAATTTAGGAAAATTATTGCCTCCGTTGCTACTGATGAACGCATCATTATTATCTCTACTCACCAAGTTCGAGATTTGGATTCATTAATTGACCCCATCATAATTTTGGATAATTCAGAAGTTTTATTACACGCTAATACGGAAGAAATTTCTGAAAAATTATGCTTCAAAAACGTCACCACGGTGAGCAATCACGAAAACGTTTTGTATTCAGAACATTCACTAAAAGGTTTTTCGGTAGTAACTCAAAACATTGCTCGTGAACACTCTAAGACAGATTTGGAGCTACTTTTCAACGCAACCTTAACGAATTCTGAGAAGATAAAAACTATTTTTTCATAGCAAAATATTTAATCATTCATTCACTCTATCATTGGATTATGAACAACTTTTTTAATTACCACCGCTTTGCCCTCCTCGTAAAACGACAATGGGTAGAAAATCGAAAATTATTTTTTATGGGAGCAATTACCCTCTTAGGCTTAGGAATTGTCATCTATTCGCTTGGTACGAATTGGAGAAATGGGAATTTCATGGTAATGGAAGTTAGGATTGGAATTTTCTTTGTAAGTTTCTTTTTGGGAGGTTCTTTTTTTACTAATTATGTTTTTAAAGACTTGTCAGACAAAAACAGTAGTACCAGTTTTTTATTAGTCCCAGCTTCTCATTTCGAGAAACAACTAAGTGCTTCTTTCTACGTTTTTATAGTTTTCCCCATTGTTTTTTTAATCCTATTCTATATAATCGACTACTCTTTTGTAAACATAGCCAATAGTATAAACAATAATTTAGTTGACAAAAAAGAGATAAATCCACATGAGTATCTTTTTGATTACCTCAGAAAAAATGATAATGCAAGATTCGATATAATGATTCCAGCATGGTTGAGTGTACAATCTTTAGTGATTTTGGGTTCTATTTCATTCATGGGATGGTCTTATATCAAAACTGGATTTGCTGGTTTTATTATTTTGTTTCTAATAGTAGTATTGGTGGGATTTATGCAAAAGTTATTATTAGACGATTTGAGTAAGGAATTAGGTAGGTCACATTATTTTCAAATAAGACCTACTAAAGATATGTTAGAAAATTATGTAATGTTCGGAATGAAATATGTCATTGCCCCTCTTTTATTGGTAATTGCTTATTTCAAATTAAAAGAAAAACAAATATAGAACGATGGAATTTAGAGACAACAAAGCGATATACCTCCAAATAGCCGAGTTTATTTGCGAGCGTATCCTACTGAAAGAATGGGCAGTAGGCGATAAAATTCCGTCC
>JANPIG010001095.1:0-2810 GCA_031424875.1 Cytophagales bacterium | reverse complement strand
TTTTGTATTGCAATATTTGTTACATAAATTAAACTCATATCTTATCACTTTTAATATAACCATGAAGACAATCTTAAAATTTTTGAAATACGCTTTTTTATTTCTCATTATTATAGTTGTAGGCTTTTGTGCTTTGAATTGGCGTAAGGATTTGCCTGTGAGCGAATTGAAACAAAAATATACTACTTCTGAATCTGAATTTGTAGAAATTGATGGGATGCAAGTGCATTATCGAGATGAGGGGAATGCTTTGGATTCTATCCCTTTAGTGCTGATTCATGGAACTGGAGCGAGTTTGCATACATGGGAAGGATGGGTGAAATCTTTGAAGGCTAATCATAGAATAATTACATTTGATTTGCCAGCGTATGGATTGACTGGGCCTAACCCCACAGGAGATTATTCGCAGGATTATTATGTAAGTTTTGTAGATAAATTATTGACCCAATTATCCGATAAAAAATGTATTTTAGGAGGAAATTCTTTGGGTGGAGGTATTACTTGGGCGTTTGCTTTGGCCTATCCTGAACGGGTGAAGAAGATGATTTTGGTGGATGCCGGTGGTTATCCAATGACTTCTAAATCTGTACCCATTGCCTTTCAGGTAGCAAGAATACCTATTTTAAATAATTTATTCAAATACGTTACGCCTCGGTCCGTTATTGAAAAAAGTTTGAATAATGTGTATGTAAATGATGAAAGAATTACGGATGAATTGATTGATCGTTATTATAATTTAGCTCTTCGTGAAGGGAATAGAAAAGCATTTATTGACCGTATGAAAATATCTATTGTTAGTGACAAGTATCTGGAAATAAAGACTTTAACGATGCCTACTTTAATTATTTGGGGTGAGCAAGATGAGCTAATTCCTATAGGAGTAGGACAACAATTTCATCAAAATATTCCTAATGACACAATGATAGTTTTCAAAGATTTGGGACATACCCCTATGGAAGAAGATTCTGAAAATACGGTAAATGTTGTGATGGATTTTTTGAAAAATAAGTAACGTTCGTCAACTATTTTTCAGTTTGATTGGCTAATAATCTTATTCGAAGTTTATGAAATTTTAATCATTGATGCTAAAAATAATTATAATTATTTTTGGGCTTAATCACTTTTTAAAATTAAGTCATGATACCAATTATTATTCTTTTAGGACTTTCATTATTAATGTTTTTGTCTTTTAGAGCAAACAATACTAAAGATGACCCATTGAGGGATTATATTCCAAAAAATAATAAGCATTCAATCATTAAATAGTACAATAATTAAATAAATTTTTCAAAGGCGGAATATTATGAATATTCTGCCTTTTGAGGTATCAAGACTTCAAACGTTGTTCCTCGCTGTAATTCGCTTCTAACATTTATTTCTCCAAAATTTTGTTTGATCAACTCTTGACATAATACCAACCCCAAGCCCGTGCCTTTTTCACCTAAGGTGCCTGATTTTACTTTTGGGTTTGTAAAAATCAACTGTATATCATCGGTATTTATACCAATGCCTGTATCGCTAATCTGTAATACAACATAGTTATTTCTATAATCACCACTAATAGATACTTGTCCATGGTTTGGCGTAAATTTTAAGGCATTATTAACAAGGTTTCTAATAACAGCTCTGATGTGATTTTCATCAGCAAATACAATCAATTTTCCTGAAATATTTGACTGTAAATCAATCTGTTTTTGATTGGCTATGACTTTAAAAAGTTCCACCGTTTGTTTAAGGATATCGTTTAAGTCAAAAGATTTTAAATTGGGTTTTATTATCTTCATTTGACTAAGAGACCACTGTAAAAGATTCTCTAACATAGCATGAACATTATCAACATTTCTATGTAAAAAATAAATTAATTCGTCAAACTCATCTCGGCTAAGTTGTTGATTGTCAAGAAGCAATAGTACTCCTTTAAGGGAAGCAATGGGGCTTCGTAAGTCATGTCCTATGATAGAAAATAGGCGATCTTTAGTAGCCATGAGGGCTTTTAATTCAGAAGTTTGTGCAGATACTTGAACAGCTAAATTTTCATTTTGAGTTTCGAGAATGAATTTTTTTTCAATAATTAGGGCTTCTATGCGAGCATTTTTTTGATTATAGTCTTTCATACTTTTTGAAAAAACTAAGGCCAGAAAAACGGCGATTGCAAAAGGCATTATAATATTCTCAGTAATTTTAAGGATATAAACAAATTCTATATTTCTCTCTGTTACGGGAAAGGCTTGGAAAAAAGATATAAATCCCAATATGGCCATGGCATAAATGAAATGAATGTCCAATATATTTTGTTGGAATGCCTTCACAATCATTGAAAAACATTCCAGCAATAGGAGAATACAGCATGTCCAATAAATAAGAAATAGTGGTAAAAAGTATTTATTATTTTCTGTGAAATAAGCAAGATTACAAAATAAAAATCCTATAGTTGCCACAAGAGTTGCTTTATGGTATTTAGCTTTATCGTTGTCGAACGTAACATTTTGTATTACTTTGATTCCGCACAAAATTACGCATAAATGTGCAGAATTATTAAGACTGTAAAACGTGAAATTAATGACTTTTCCTTCAAAATAGTAGGGCAATAAAGCGGCAATATATCCCATTGACAAACTTAAACCCAAAGCCATGTACCAAAGTATAATTTTATTATTTCTTAAAAAAAAGTAGGTCATGGCAAAAACCGTACTTAAAGCAATAAAAAAGCCTAATGTGAATGTCCAAATAGTTTTGGTAAAGGCACTTTTTAGATACAAAGTTACAAAGTCATCGAGAGGTCTTTTGGTAAAAGAATTTTGGTTTTTCGA
>JANPIG010001094.1:0-1942 GCA_031424875.1 Cytophagales bacterium | reverse complement strand
TGGTAGCTCTATAAACAACCGATGGATTGGAGTTAATATATGTAGGAATAGTTGTACCCGATGAGCTTGACGTTATTACTAAATTTCCATCAACATATAATTTTACCTGATAATTACTTCGTGTAACTGTTATGTGATGCCAAATATTAGCAGTAGCATTAATAGCTGAAGCAGGCGTAACATCATAAACAGGAGGCGATGAGTTATAGTAAGAAGTCATTGCCCAGGCAGGACCTGTTGTATAACCTAGTCCCAAAACTTGTCCACTACCAATGCCAATAATTGATTGAAATTGTCCTGAAACTGGCAAAACAGAAGCATTAACCCAAGCGGAATAAGTATAAGTATTATTTTTAAAATCGTCGGGATTATTTAATTGAATAAAGCTATTATTACCATCAAAACTGTAGGCACTATTACTATTAGCAAAACGGTCAGTAGTCAGGTTAGCTCCTGAAACTATCCCATCATGTCCACCTTTACTGTCTTGTGCATTTCCATTAAAAGGATAGCAAGCCACTAAAACAGGATTCACCGTAACCGTTGCACTACCTGAAATACTACCAACGCCACACGTGTTACTTACAGATGAAAGTGTATATATATTTGGACCAATAACAGTGGGTGTAACAGAAACTGTGGAAGGAGAAGTGGAGGTGGTGATATCAGTTGAAGTACCCGATAATCTATAGGTCCAGGGTGGAGTACCATTAAATGTAACAGATAAATTAGCACTTTGACCAAGATCAATAACTGGTGTTCCCGAAATTACGGCAGATGCGGGAGTTGCATTGCAAGCAACAATTTTAATAATAAAATCTGTTTCGGAAGCAGAACAACCATCAGAAAGTTTTACTTTCATCTGATATAATTGTCCGCTTGTCGTACCCGTTGTATTCCATGTAATCAAACCCGTAGAGCTTACTGAAGCCACATTACCTCCAGCACTGGGAACGTAACTTGTTCCAGCAATAGCCGATGTGGAATAAGTTATTGCACTTCCGTCGGGTTCGGTTGTATTAAGTTGATATTGAGAAGTCACTCCCGGAATCATCTCAATAATAACAGGAGAGGTGCTTACGGGCGAACCTAAGTTGTTATTACTTAAACATACAATAGTTGAAACCAAATAATCTTGATCAGCACCATTTTGAAGCGTTGAAATACGACAACAACTTCCAAAAGACACTGTGAAAGGTCCATCAGTAGCGTAGGTATGAGTAACTTGTTGCCGATAAACTCTATATTCATTAGGAACGGCTAATATTTCAGTTCCTAAGATTGCTCCAGAAGATGTACCATCACCAAAAGTCAAGGCAACTGTCTCATTCTGATCATATCTCCAAGCAGTCGTTACCGTGAAGGTTACATCTCTTGTGCCAGGCACACGTGTCCAAGTAATATGACCATATCTAAAATGGGAGGCTTCGGAAATTAGTGGAGAGAGGAAAAAGCATAGGACAGCAATTAGGGTAAAAAATTTTTTCATGTTAAAAGTGATTTTATTAAAAATACGAACTATTAATTACGACTAAACTTAAAATAGAAATTTATTTCATTGAATCATTAAAATGGATTCATGTGTTTAGAAACATATTAATTTATACAAATTAACTCAAAATTTTCAATAAAATAAGTATTCCTACTTAAATGTCATAAATTCCTCAGATTAAAAATTTAGTAAAAGACAATATTCGCCAAATTACTACTCTTTGAATCACTCATAATTTATAATAGAGAATAGATTTTTTCAAAAAACTACTCTCTATTATCTCAATGCTTATCTTTGTATCATAAAATTGTATTATTTCCTTAAAAATATAACAAAATGTCGCAAGTTTATGATTTAATCGTGATTGGCTCTGGCCCTGGAGGTTATGTGGCAGCAATCCGTGCTTCGCAGTTGGGCTTGAAATGTGCAGTGGTAGAACGTGAGTCTTTG
>JANPIG010001093.1:0-1424 GCA_031424875.1 Cytophagales bacterium | reverse complement strand
GGTAAATCGTTTGTTTTTAAGAGCAAAAAATGCCAATAATAAGTGGGGAGTTGTGGGAGAAATTGATTTCAATATTCAAGATGTACTTGCTTTGATAGGCAATATTCCAGCTTCTTGGTGTCGAAATACCAGTTTCAATATTCCATTTACTACTTCTGGAACTTATACTTCGGGCAATGTTTTCACGGCTCAATTATCAAATTCATCAGGAAGTTTTAGTAGTCCAACTACGATTGGTACCCTTACAGGAACAACCGCAGGAACGATTGTGGCAACCATACCAAATGCTACAACGCTTGGCAGTGGCTATAAAATACGATTAGTTTCTTCGGCACCCGTCATAACCAATAATCCTGCAAAAATGATTGATATTGCAGACTTGTGTCAGTGTTTACTGAATGCTTCATTAGCCACGGGCAATTGGGGAACGGCAGGCATCTGGTCATGCGGACACGTTCCTGTAGCCACCGAACCCGTCCAAATTTCAACAGGACATACCATAACGCTTGACGTAAACGGAGCGGCAAAGAGTTTGGATTTGCGAGGAATATTGAATCAACAATCTACTAAGGTTTTGTTGATTCAGGGGAATTAAGACAGGGGTTAAAAACAGAAACAGGTAATCCATCATCTGGATTGCCTGTTTTTATCGAATAATTGACAAATATTTTATTTTGAACCAAAACCTTTTGGAAGTTTTGTTCTGCTTAGAATCTCTTTGGCACGGGCGTGTTTTTCGGCAAAAAGGATTTTACCTTTCACAAAACTAAAATTACCACTTGATTTAACAAAAGTAACTTTTGGGAAATTATTTTCAGTTTGCTTTTTCATAAAATATGTATTGTCAAAGTCGTGAGAAGTTTAATTCTTCCAAAATCACGAGAATTGTAAGTGTAGAGTTCAGTACAGTGTTCTTCTGCAATTGCAACGTGATGACAATCGTTAAAATCACTGAAACCTATTTCATTGGCAATTCTATGGCTCTCATAAAAGTCGTTTTATTGTAATTGACTGGTAATGAAGAGATTAGTTGACTCAAGGAAACGTTAATTACCTCTTTTGGCCCTTTTAATTTTGCCAAGACAAATCCTAATTCTTGAATGCTTAACCAAGAAATTTGAAACTTACCACTAAGAATGGTTTGCTCAATTATCTGATTTGCTTGTATGTATTTAGTGGGGTTTTGTTCAATAGCGGCATTAACCAAAACATCGGTATCAAAGTATATCATATTTCACGGTCGTGGGTTTGGTCAATCAAAGCCCTAATGTCTATTGATGGGTCAATTTTTGGGGCATGAAGGCGATTATGAGCAATCCATTTAAGCATTGCTTCTTTGCGTTCTTGATCTTCATCATTTGAAATTTGTTGTTTGATTCGTTTTTCACGAAGGAAAAAAACGAAGTCAGCTACTTCATCCAAAT
>JANPIG010001092.1:0-9640 GCA_031424875.1 Cytophagales bacterium | reverse complement strand
ATTATTTTCTGAAACAGAGAAAAGAGAATTGGCAAGAAATATATTGGCAACACTTTTACCATTAAATCCCTAAAGTTTTATGGTAAGCTCAAATTACCCCATAAAGTCATTCTTGAAAGTTTGGATTTTAGTATTTTTACTTCGGACAATTGGATTGTTGAAATATGCAAATATTGAGTTTAATACTATTTTAGCAATTTCTTTATTTGTTTTCTTACTGATATTTAGTTTTATCTTAGGCAATAATTCGATATTAGAATCAAAATCGTTAATAATTAGGAAATATGATGTTAATTCGTCAAATAATGTTCTGATTTTGGCCAGATTTTCAATCTTTTTTTCCTTAATGTGTTTTATTTGCTTATTTATTAAAATGGGTAATTTAAGTTCTAATTATAGTGTAAATCTTGACTTAAAAGGACTCTCTACTTTAAGAAATGCCCAAATGACTGATGCAACTTTTGAATCTGGCTCAAGTATATTTGGAATAATTTCAGGTATACTATTTGGATTCCCAGTATTATGTGTTGTGTTAGGATTGTATTATAATCAAATTGTGAGTAAAAAATTAAGTATAATTTTAAATGTTATATTTCTTTTAGGATTATTCCTTTCTTTTATGACGGGTGGTCGTTTAACTGCATTTACATTTGTTTTAGTCTATTTTTTTGCTAAGAATATAATTCCCAGTTACGGTGAAAAAAATAAAAGTAATAATAAAAGCAAATTATTATATGCAGTACTAGTTATTGTTATCCTTTGGGTATTCTCAAGAATGTTTAGTGATAGAAGAGGGGAGGCTGGCCTTGAAGAAGTGCTTTATGTTTTACCTTTATGTGAACCAAGTAATTTAACAAAGTTTTTACTATTACACTTTCCAAGTTATGGAGATGCAATTGGAATAATGGGATATTTCGAGTTTTACGTGACTCATGGATTAAATCAATTAGATGTTTTATTAAATTCTCCTTATCCAATTCATGCACCATATTTTGGAGCATATCAATTTTCAGCATTTGCCTTATTTTTTAAAAAATTGGGTTTCGATATTATTTCTAATGATATAATGAGTTTAGAAATTCCAGTGAGTGGCTATTATTTTACGGAAATAGGTCCTATGTATTTAGATTTTGGTATTTGGGGCAGTATTGTGTTACTTTTAATTTATGGTTATTCTTATGGAAAAAATTGGAAAAAATTTATCAACAAGCCTACATTATTTACTTTTTACTTTGTCTTAATTTTTTTGGTTCTTTCAAATGTTTCACCAATAATAAGCTTGGTGGGTGCTGGTTATTTTTCAGGAATATTAGTGTCACTTTTGTTTCTTTATATCTTCCAATTGTTTATTCCTTTACCCTAATAAAATGCTGAAAAGATATAGTTTAGGTCAATTATTTTATCTTATTTATTGCGTAATAAGATCTAAAATAATTTCTAAGAATATTAGGCTTATACGTTTTCCTATAGATATCAGAGGAGGAAGATTTATTTCATTTGGAGAAAAATTTACAAGTGGGAAGAGATGTAGAATAGAAGTGGAAATTTTCGCAGATAATGTTGATAAAACTAAACGACTCTTTTTTGGGAAAAATATTCAAATCAATGATGATGTACACATTACGGCTAACGAAAAAGTTGTTATTGAAGATAATGTATTGATTGCAAGTAAAGTTTATATTTCTGATTGTAGTCATGGCTCTTATGGTCGTAATGATATTCATGACCATCCCCTATCTATTCCAAAAGACAGAAAAATCTTTTCAAGTCCTGTTATTATTAGAAAAAATGTATGGCTTGGAGAGCATGTCTCAGTATTGATGGGTGTAACAATTGGAGAAGGTAGTATTATTGGAGCCAATTCAGTTGTGAGCAGAGATATTCCTGCTTATACAATCGCAGTAGGAATACCAGCAAAGGTGATAAAAAAGTTTAATTTTGAAACTCAAAAATGGGAAACAGTAACATAAAAAAAGTTTTAATCACTGGTGGTGCAGGGTTTATAGGTAGTTCATTATGCATTGCCCTAAAACAGAGTGGATATTGTATAACGGTTATAGATAATATGTCTCCACAAATACATGGAGATGATTACAGACAATCAGTTTTATTTCAAAAAATTCAAGGAATTGTTGAGTTTGTGAAGGGAGATGTGTTGGATAGGCATATTATGACAAAGTTGATTAAAAGTCATGACGCTATAATACACTTGGCAGCTGAGACTGGTACTGGACAATCAATGTACCAAATTTACAAATACACAGATGTAAATGTAAATGGAACAGCTCTGTTATTAGACATAATGGCTAATACAGAGAATGTTGCTATTAAAAAATTAATTATAGCTTCGTCCAGAGCAATATATGGGGAAGGAGCATATACATGTTCAGAACATGGGCGAGTTTATCCCAATTCTCGAAAAGAATGTGATTTGTCAGATGGTGATTTCAACACAAAATGTCCTAAATGCAACGTGAATGTTAATTTATGCTCAACCGGGGAAGATGATAAAGTCGACGCAAGTTCTATCTATGGTTTAACAAAATATATGCAAGAACAAATGTTTTTGGTTACTGGTAAAGCTTTAAAAATACCTACAATTGCTCTGCGTTACCAAAATGTTTATGGTCCTGGACAATCGTTAAAGAACCCTTACACTGGTATTTTATCCATTTTTTCAACTCGAATTAAGAATGGAAATGACATAAATATTTTTGAAGATGGCAAAGAATCTCGTGATTTTGTTTACATAGATGATGTAATTCAAGCAACTGTATTAGCATTAGAAAGTAATAATATCGATTCTGACGTTTTCAATGTTGGTTCTGGTGTTGCAACAAGTGTAGAAACAGTTGCAGAAACACTTTTAAGGAAGTATAATTCAAACAATGTATACACCATATCGGGAGCTTTCAGAGTGGGTGATATTCGACATAATTACGCTGATTTATCGAAGATAACATTTACATTAGGATATTCGCCAAAATATACCTTCGAAAAAGGCATTAGTAGTTTTGTAGATTGGGTTAATCAACAAGAGGTGCAGGAGGATAATTATGAAAAATCAATTTATGAAATGAAGGAAAAAGGGCTATTCAAATAAAATGAAAATAAATTTAAAGGATAAGAATATATTATTTATTTCTCCAAGTTTTTTTGGTTATGAAATAGAAATAAAAAATAAATTGCAAGAATTAGGCGCCAACGTATTTTTTATTGACGACAGACCTAATAATAGTGCCATTACGAAAGCACTCATTAGGACTAAATTAGGGAGAAATATTATTAAAAGTAATCTAAAAAAATATTTTTTAACAAAATTGAATAATTGGGATAATGTAAGGTTTAATTATGTATTTGTTAATACACCTGAAACATTTTCCACTATAGACATTATAAGTTTTTATAGAAATAAATTACCTGATATCCCATTTATATTATACATGTGGGATTCTTTAAATAATAGAAAAAGCACAAGAGACATATTGCATTTTTTTGATAAGATATTTACTTTTGATAAAAAAGATGCTGAAATTTCTAATTTGAACTTTAGACCTTTATTTTTTATAGATAAATACAAATATCATGTTATAGAAAAAACAAAATATGAGATTTGTTTTATAGGCACTGCACATACAGATAGATACATATTCGTTAAAAAGTTTATTGCAAACTTAGAAAAAACTTTAAATATTTATTGTTATTTCTATCTTCAAAATCAAGTATTGTACGTTTTCAATAAACTTTTTAATAAAGAGTTTTCAAGTGTGTTATATAAAGATATAAGTTTTAACTCCTTAAGTAGTGAAGATGTTTCTAAAGTTATAATAAATTCTAAGACCGTAATAGATATCCATCATTCTCAACAAACTGGCTTAACAATGAGAACTATTGAAGTATTAGGAGCGAAGAGAAAGTTAATAACTACTAATAAAGACATTGTTAATTATGATTTTTTCAATAGTAATAACGTTTACATTGTGGATAGATTGAATCCTAAAGTTGATTTGGAATTTTTAGAATTACCTCATATAGATGTCTCACAAGAGATTTATACCAAATATTCATTGGAAGGATGGGTAGAAGAAATATTTTTTAAAATATGATACTTTTAACAGGAAATACAGGCTTTATCGGATACAATTTAGTATCATTTTTGAGGAATAATGGATATAATTATTTACAGTTTTTAGGAAGAAATACAACGCCCAACTGGCACACATTGCAAGGGATTGGAAATACCGATGCAATAATTCATCTTTCTGGTTTGGCTCATGATATTGAAGAGAAATATACGGAAAAAGATTATATTTATGCCAATTTTACACTTACTAAACAGCTTTATGATTTATTTTTACAATCCACAACTGCACGGATATTTATTTTCATAAGTACAGTTGCAGTAAGAGACAAACATACTGGAGTTTTTGTTGAAGATGATGAAGTGAACCCTGTTAGTCTTTATGGAAAATCGAAACGTATGGCTGAGGAGTACATTTTATCGAACATTCCAAACAATAAAAAAGTATATATTTTACGGCCTTGTATGGTTCATGGAATAAGTAACAAAGGAAACCTAAATCTGTTATTCAGTTTCGTTAAGAAAGGGATTCCATATCCATTAGGTGTTTTCAATAATGAACGTTCTTTTTTAAGTATTGGTAACTTCTGTTTTGTTATAAAAGAATTATTGGATAATAGTGCTATTCCTTCTGGCATCTATCATCTGGCTGATAGTGAACCTGTATCGGTAAAAAAACTGATTAAATTAATTAATTTAGAATTAGACAAAAAAGTGCCAGTCCTAAACATTCCTAAATTTATGGTTAAAATAGTTGCTAAATTTGGAGATTTTTTACCCCTTCCAATTAATACAAAGAGGTTAGAGAAACTAACAGAAAATTACTTAGTAAGTAACCAAAAATTATTAAAAATAATAGATAAAAAATTGCCTATTACTTCGGAAGAAGGGCTATTGTCAACCATAAAGTCATTAAAAAATGCAAAATAATGTTACATTTCTAATTGTGACTTTAATTTTATTTGTTACTGAGATAGCATATTTTCAAGTAGCTAAAAAATTTAATATTATTGATCAGCCTAATGAAAGAAGTCTTCATTCAGTAGTTACAATAAGGGGTGGAGGAATTATATTTGTTATCTCCGCACTATTTTATTTCGTTTATTCTAAGTTCCAATATCCATTCTTTTTTTTAGGTGTGTTTATAGTTTCAATTATTAGTTTTTTAGATGATATTTTTACCCTTTCTAATCGGTATCGTTTATTATTTCAATTTCTTTCAGTAGGTTTAATCTTATTAGATTTACATTTTCCACTAAATTCATTTTTTCTTAGTATTGTAATCCTTATTTTAGGTGTAGGCATTATCAATGCGTATAACTTTATGGACGGCATAAATGGAATTACGGGTGGATATAGCATGATTGTAGTTATTGCATTATGGTTTGTTAATAACTTTCATTTAAAATTTATTGACAACGATTTTCTTTTATTTATTTTTTTAGGTTTAACAGTGTTCAATTTCTTTAATTTTAGATTGAAAGCGAAATGTTTTGCAGGAGATGTGGGTAGTATATCAATTGCAATAATTATTTTGTTTTTACTTTTGAAATTAATAATTGAAGATAGAAATTTAATATATATCCTTTTTTTGGCAATTTATGGGGTTGACAGTGTTTTAACGATTATTCATCGAATGATTCTTGGACAAAACATTTTTCAAGCACATAGGCTTCATTTGTTTCAAGTGATTGTCCATAATTTGAAAGTACCGCATATATTGATGTCATCAATATATATGTTGATACAAGGCATCATTTGTATTATTGTAATTTTCAATTTGCGGTATTCAATAAATACTCAATTAGTAAGTAGTTTTAGCATAATAATCTTATTGGTTATACTATATATTATCATAAAACGTAGAGCTATGGTTCTAACCGTTTAATAAGTTAAAAGCTGTAGAATTTGGAAAAGTGTTAAATTGTGGGTAAAATTGACTAATAATACAACGTATTCCAAAAACAGTCTTATTAAAAACCTTCTATCAATTTCAATCTATGTCTGAACATATACTTTCAAAATATTCGAATAAGTTTGTCTCTCGATGGCTTATTTTAGCGGTTGATATGATGATTGTTTCTGTGTCGTTTATTGCAGCTAATATATTGAGGCACAATTTTCATATAAGTGCTATTAGCTGGCAATCCATTGAAAGGCAGTATTTTTTTATGCTTTATATCAGATTGGGATGTTTTTTTTATTTTCGATCCTACACGGGTATTATTCGTCATACAAGTATTGAGGATGCCATTTTACTTTTCAAAACAGTTACTCTTAGTACGTTAGTGGCGGGTTCATTTTCTTTAGGAATTCGTTATTTATCTGGTTATGATACTCCTTATTACGTTCCTATCTCGATTTTAAGCATTGATTATTTCATTTGTTTATTTCTTCTTATTTCAAGCCGTTTCTTGGTAAAAGCAGTTTATGAATCTTTGATTTTAGAATTCAAATCTTCCAAAAGTGTATTGATTTATGGTGCTGGTTATTCAGGCTTAATTACCAAAAATGTTTTATCGAATGATAAAATAAGAGGTTACCATATTTTGGGTTTCATTGATGATAATCCAGCTAAAGTTAATAAAACTATTGAGGGTATAAGGGTATATAGCAGAGAAGATGCGGTAAGTAAATTTTTAGATAAAGCTGATGATTCTAAGGAAGTTATTGTTGCCATTAAGAAAATAACACCTTCGGCAAAACGTGAAATAAGTGATTACTTCTTGGAAAAAGGGATTGTGGTTAAAACACTCCCTCCTGTGGAAAAATGGGTAAATGGGGAATTTTCCATTAATCAGATCC
This sequence comes from Cytophagales bacterium, assembly GCA_031424875.1. Taxonomy (GTDB): domain Bacteria; phylum Bacteroidota; class Bacteroidia; order Cytophagales; family Spirosomataceae; genus Arcicella. The sequence continues at coordinate 2,754 of JANPIG010001092.1, read as the reverse complement.
ATAATGTAAAAATTGAGGATTTATTGGAACGAGATTCCATTGAAATGAATAACTTGTTGATTAGTAAAGAAGTAGATGGGAAAGTAATTATGGTTACTGGAGCAGCGGGATCCATTGGGAGTGAGATTGTGAGACAGTTGTTAAATTATTTTCCCGCTAAAATCATTTTAGTAGATCAGGCTGAATCTCCTTTATATGATTTGGAGTTTGAGATAAAGAAATTGATTCCTGATAATACGAGTGTGCAGATTGCAATTGGGAATGTGTCGGACAAGACAAGGATGAATAGAATATTCAGAAGTTCAAGACCACATCTTGTTTTTCATGCCGCCGCTTATAAGCATGTGCCGATGATGGAGAATAATCCTTATGAGGCGGTAAAGGTGAATATATTGGGCACAAGAATTATTGCTGAGCTTTCGGCAGAGTATGGCGTTGCTAAATTTGTGATGGTTTCTACGGACAAAGCGGTTAATCCTACGAATGTGATGGGGGCGACAAAAAGAGTAGCAGAGATGTTTACCCAAAGTATGAATTATGTGTCGGGTGTGAATACTAAATATATTGCAACTCGCTTTGGCAATGTATTGGGGTCTAATGGATCAGTTATTCCATTGTTTAAAAGGCAGATAGAACAGGGAGGGCCTATTACAGTAACTCATCCAGAAATTACTCGCTATTTTATGACAATTCCAGAAGCCTGTCAATTAGTATTGGAAGCTGGAACAATGGGGAAAGGAGGAGAAGTATTTGTATTTGATATGGGCGAACCTATAAAAATAGCAGATTTAGCAAAGAAAATGATTACGCTATCAGGCTTGAGAGAAGGAAAAGATATTCAGATAGAATATTCAGGATTACGTCCTGGAGAAAAGCTGTATGAAGAATTGTTAAATGATAACGAGAACACTATGAATACTCACCATCCAAAAATTATGTGTGCTAAAGTGGTAACACCAAGTTTTGGGGTTATGGAAGTAGTATTGGATGAATTGGAAAGATTATTGTATGAAGGAAACAATAAAGAATTGATTGGACAAATAAAAAGCATTGTACCTGAATATATTAGTAATAATTCAGTTTACGAAGAGTTGGATAAGATTAAAATAAAATAAAAATCCGAATAATAAATTATACTAAATATATAATGATATAAAATTGCTATTTTGAAATAAATTGAAGAATTTCGTTACAGAAAAATAAACATTCAAACTTTTTAAAAACTGAAAATCATGAAAACAAAAATACTTTCTGGACTTATATGCTGTTTAGGGATATTTTCAGCTAATGCACAAACGATTACTGCACCAGTTGGGCAATCGTTAACCGTTACTAATCCAATTGATATTACTGTTGCAGGCGGTACAATAAATGTTCCTAATGATGGTTCATTTAATATAGGGGGCTCTGCATTTTTAAAATCTAAAACTGGGGGAAATATATTTTTAGGATTAAATTCTGGAAATAGTACTTTAACAGGAACTTCAAATTTATTTTTAGGTACAAATGCTGGTTTGGTTAATAGTTCTGGAACTGGAAATGTATTTATGGGTGCTAACGCTGGCACAGCTAATACTACAGGTAACGGAAATTTTTTCTTAGGTTCTGACGCTGGAAGAGATAATACAACAGGTACAAGAAATGTTTTTACTGGAATTTCATCAGGTAAAGGTAACGTAGCAGGTACTGATAATTTATTTATGGGATTTAATACTGCTCCTGTAAGTAACGGTAATTTAAATGTTTATTTAGGTTCATCAGCAGGTTTTTCTCAGACGACAGGTGACTATAATACATTTGTAGGAACGGGCAGTGGTAGTAATATGGTGACAGGTCGTTTAAATACCTTAATAGGTTATGATGCACAAGCAACAACTGGTGTTGAAAACGGCATTGCTATTGGAGCTCAGTCAAGAGTTACAGCTAATAATAGTATTGTCTTAGGTAGAGCAGGCACTAATGTAGGCATTGGTAACACAGCACCTACAGCACTTTTAGAAATTACCAGTGGTAGCTCAACTTCTACGGGTTTAAAGTTTACAAATGTTACGTCTGCTTCTGCTACAACTGCAGTCGGCGGTAGCAAAGTATTAAGCGTTGATGGAGCAGGAAACGTTGTCTTAGTAGCTTTAACCTCAGGAACAGTTAATAGCGTTGGCGGACCGGTGGCTGAAAAAACTTGGAAAGAGCAGGATGGTTATTTGTATAACAATAGCACTAATGGTGTAGTTATTAATGGTACTGGTTTAGATGGTAATTCTCTTATCGTGAAAGGTGGAGTTTTGTCTAAAGAAGTAAATGTGAAAGTAGAGGGGTCAGAATCTTGGCCTGACTATGTTTTCAAGCCTTCTTATAAGCGTATGACTTTAGATGAGGTTGAGAAATTTATCAACATCAATGGTCACCTTCCAAACGTGGCAAGTGCTACTGAAATGGCTGCTACTGGAAATAACTTGAACAAGACTGACATTAAGTTGTTGGAGAAAGTTGAGGAATTGACGCTTTATTTATTAGAAATGAAGAAATCAAATGAGGCTCAGAATGCTGAGATTCAGAATTTGAAGAAGCAAGTTAAGTCTTTGAGAAGAAAGTAAGAAAACCTCATCCCAACCCCTCTTAATTACGGATTCCGCACTAGAAAGGGGGGAAGGCAAAACAACAAAACAGATGAAAACATTTTTTAAATATTTTGGACTGTTCTTTTGTGTAATGTCGGTGAGAGTGGTTTCTGCTCAAGAAACTAACTTAAAAATT
>JANPIG010001091.1:0-1142 GCA_031424875.1 Cytophagales bacterium | reverse complement strand
AACCGACCGTGCAGGGCATGACCTCCGCTATGCAATTGATGCCACAAAAATCATGAATGAATTAGGATGGAAACCTTCTTTACAATTTGAAGAAGGCTTAGAAAAAACCGTAGATTGGTTCTTAAACAATCAGGCGTGGTTGGATAATGTAACTTCGGGGAATTATCAGAAATATTATGAGGGGATGTATTCAAATAGATAACTTTTCGATGTTCGTTTTTTGTTGTTTGATGTTATGAAAAACTAAATAACAAAAATTGAAATAAAAGCCAAATAACGAGCATCGAAAAACGAAAATCAATCATCGAAAAAACATGAACATATTAGTTTTAGGCGGAGTTGGTCAATTGGGACAATGTATTAGTAAAGTAGCCACAGAAAGAGGTATTACTTCCATTTCATTTGTAGATGAATTTGTGGGTAATATTTTGGATATAAAGGTTTTAGAAGACCTTTTTGTTCAAGAAAAACCAGAATATGTTATCAATTGTGCGGCTTATACTGCCGTGGATAAAGCGGAGGATGAAGTAGATTTATCTCGTAAAATCAATCGTGATGGGGCAGAAAACATTGCTAAACTTTGCCTTAAATTTGGAGCAACTTTACTGCACGTTTCTACGGATTTTGTGTTTGAAGGCAATGTTCCAACGCTTTTGAATGAAGACAGTCCAGTGGCACCTATCAGTGTTTATGGATTGACAAAATTAGAAGGAGAAAAAGCTGTAATTGACTTACTACCAGAACATTATATCGTTAGAACAGCTTGGTTGTATTCTGAATTTGCCAATAATTTCATGAAAACCATGATTAAATTGGGAACTGAAAGGGACTCATTAGGTATCATCGCCGACCAAATTGGTTCACCCACTTATGGGGTTGATTTGGCAGGGGCTTTGTTGGATATTATTTCCTCGGATAAAAAGGCGTATGGTATCTATCATTACAGCAACGAAGGAGCAATTTCTTGGTATGATTTTGCTCAAGCCATTTTTGAATTAGGTAATATTGACGTAAAAGTTAAGCCTCTTAAAACCAGCGAATACCCCACCAAAGCTGCCAGACCAGCCTTCTCTGCCATGGATAAAACAAAAATCAAAAACACTTTTGGCATCGAAGTTCCGTATTGGCGAGATAGTTTGAAA
>JANPIG010001090.1:0-1871 GCA_031424875.1 Cytophagales bacterium | reverse complement strand
CAAATACTTATAATTATCAGATCAAAAAGAAATAATTTGAATCATGAAAATTCTTACTCCGACACCAATACCCGAGTTTGTCTGTTCCTTTTTTACAACGAACACAACTATTATTTTACATATCAAACTTTTATCATCATGAAACGAAAGAATTTTTTAATCGCTTTAGGAGTTGCGCCTGCCTTAATTTTGGAGGCTTGTAAGGGTAGAAATAATAAAGATAAATTGCCAAAAACTCCAACAATTATCTCGGGCTATGTTAGGGATGAAGAAGAAAAACCTCTCACAGGCTTGATAATACAGTTTGGTGGTATTACAGAAGGTTCTAACCCAAAGTCAACTTTTAATATAAATACGCAAACTGACGAAAAAGGGTATTATTATTTAGAAAAATTAATTCCTGAAGATACAGTGAGTATTACATTTAAAGCCATTGAAAACTCTGAATATAGTGATATATTGTATGATTATTTGTGTTCAGTGGAAGAGTCATATCAGAAAGACCGTCCAATTGTTATTGGTAAAAAAAACAAATTCAATTTGATAAACGGTAAAGTCTAAGATACTATAAAAATTTTATATTTACCCACGGAACAAGTATAATGCAAGTAAAAATTATGGTCAGGTATCCAGCCCTCCTTTCGAGAAAATTCAAGCAACTAAAAAAGCCCTGCAATCTTTCAATTACAAGGCTTCAATTTTTTATAGACAACCTCTACACCAAAACCTCCGAAACAATCTGTTGCAAAATTTCCAAACCATCTGTATTATTCAAAGCAGGGTCTGCGGCACGTTCTGGGTGCGGCATCATACCGAATACATTACGGTTTTTATTACAAATTCCAGCGATATTTTCAAGGCTTCCGTTCGGGTTCGAGACTTCGGTAATGTTACCATCAGCATCACAATAACGGAAAAGAATTTGGTCATTATCGTTCAATGCTTGAATTACTTCGGGCTTGGCAAAATAACGTCCTTCGGCGTGGGCAATGGGTATTTTATAGGCTTTATTTTCGTCTAAACCACTCGTTAATAAAGAGTTAGCAGTTTGAGATTTTAAATAAATATTTTTAGAATTAAATTTTTGATGGTCGTTTCTCAATAAAATTCCTGGCAATAAACCTGCCTCAACCAGTACCTGAAAACCATTGCAAATTCCTAATAAATATCCTCCCTTATTAGCGTGTTCAATGACACTTTCCATGATGGGCGAAAAACGAGCAATTGCTCCCGAGCGAAGGTAATCACCATAAGAAAAACCGCCTGGAATAATGATAAAATCGCAACCTTGCAAGTCTGTATCTTTATGCCATAATTTCACGGCTTCTTGTCCCATAGACTGGAAAATTCCGACGGTATCGTCATCACAATTTGAACCAGGAAATACTACTACACCAAATTTCATATGCTAATTTTGTTTTATGTGATACAAAATTACTTTTTTCATATCGGAAATGAAAAGGTTATCAGTATTTATTCATGGCATGGCTTCGAGTCATGCCATGAATCGGGTACGTGTTACCATTATATCTTCTCCGTTTTGATATAAAATAATTCCGTGGCAATCTTAAACTCCTTGCCTTCAACTTTCGGGAAAGACATCTTTTGCCAATCCTTTGTGGGAGTAATTGTTTGGTAATTCTGCAAACCAAAACCCGCTCTGATGGGCATATTATCTTCGGCATCTTTCCAACGATAACGTAACTCAACGTTATTTCCTTCCGTTGCCATTTGATATTGCAAAGTAGGTATGTGGTTGGTTTTGAGATACATATCAAATATTGGCGTGAGATTTTTGCCCGTATTTTTATTGAAATAATCAATAATTTGTTCAGTCTTTACGTTGGAAATTTTATATTTAGTTGCCAAGC
>JANPIG010001089.1:0-7044 GCA_031424875.1 Cytophagales bacterium | reverse complement strand
CGTGGATTTTAATCCACGGAAAGAAGTAGATAGTTATGTTCTACTATAATAGGCTCATAAACCACCTCCATTTGCAATTCATAAGCCTTTCGGCTCAATCTTAATCCTTCAACCTCAATCCCGCTATCATTTAGATATATTGATTTGGTTATCAGTGTATTAGCTATTGATGGTGCTGATTCCAAATATAAATCATGGTTTCCCGCAATGACAATTTTATATCGATGAGGCAATGGGCCTAACCATTGATTAAACTCCTTAATTTCATCAATTCCACCTACGCAAGTCATGTCTCCTGCATGGATGAGTATGTCTCCATCGGGGATTTTTAGGTCTTTGTGGAGGTTGTGAGTATCGGAGATACAAATGATTTTCATGGGGTTATGTCTAATTATCCATGCAATTTGGTATTTTTTGGGAAGAATTGCATGGATAATTTCTAAACATCAAGGCAACACCACCTCAAACTCACTTCCTTCTCCCAATTTACTCACCACATTAATCCGCCCGTGATGTTCCTCCACCATCTTTTTTACGTAGCTCAATCCCAAACCAAAGCCCTTTACGTCATGCACATTGCCCGTAGGTACACGATAGAATTTCTCAAAAATATTCTTAATTGATTCTTTCGTCATGCCAATTCCTTGGTCTGAAACTTTGATAGAAAGCCCCTTTTCGGTGTCTTCAGTCGTGATTTTAATGATTGGTTTTTCGGGAGAATATTTGTTGGCATTGTCTAAAAGATTGAAAATGATATTGGTCAAATGCACTTCATCTGCCTGAATTTCGGGATTTTCTGCCTTCAAATCTATCTCAACTATTCCTTCTCGAAGTTCAATTTGTGGGCTGATATTTTCTAATACTCGCTCAATGATTTCATGCACATTTACAGTTCCTAACTTCAATTGTAATTCGCCACGTTCCATTTGGGCGGTTTGCAAAACTTTTTCTACCTGCGAACCCAATCGTTTGTTTTCATCACGGATGATTCCCAAATATCGCTTAAATATCGTTGGACTTCCCGCAATTGCCTCATCGCCAAGCATTTGTGTAGCTAAGGAAATCGTAGAAATGGGCGTTTTAAACTCGTGAGTCATGTTATTGATGAAATCGTTTTTGATGTCCGCCAATTGTTTTTGCTTCAAAATGGTACTCACTGCTACATAAAAACAACCCAAAACCACCAAAATTAATAGGAGGGAAGTGGCGTACATCATCCAAATATTCCGAATAATATAACGGTCTTGGTTGGGAAAATATACCCGCAAATAGTTCTCAGAACTGTTATAATCATTTGGAAAAAGGTTGACTGTATAGGTGTCTTTGTCAGTTTTCAAACCCGTCATTTTGTATTTCATCGAAGAAGCATAATGTAAGTAGCTGGGGTTTTCTACACTACTGATTCCATACTCAAAAGGCGTTTCGATACCCTTATTTTTGATTTCATTTTTCAATAATGAATCCAATACTTGATAGTTGATACGGTCGTAAATACTGCGTGGAGTGGTGAGGAAATCGCTGATAACCTCCTTCGCCATTTCGGCTTTATTTTTTATTTTTTGAGTTGTCTCGGCATACTGAACATGACGATCAATATGTGGCTTGCGGTCTTTTTTCTTTTTGGTAATCAGCACCTTAGCCCTTTTCAACGAATCTTCAACAATCAAATTATTATGACGTTGAAATGCTTCTTCAACAATATCTCCCAACTGTTTCTGACCATTCATTAGGCTTATCACATCTTCATCTTTCAAGTCAATCGAATATTCTTGATGCTCTCTGATTTCACCATTGGGCAATACTTCTACCCCTTTAGAGACTAAAATATCAGATGGAAAAGGCTTTTCTGTCATTTTATCCAAGCCCATCATGGTTAAGGATGGTTTGCTTTTCACAATGGCTTCGATGGGTTCTTTTTTGCGTTTTTGGGGTGTTTCAGAAGGCTTTGCAATAGCTAATAATTGCTTTTTATTTTCCTCAGTTGCAATTTTCCGTTGCATGAAATAATACATCTCTTGCTGAGATAACTTCCTGACTACCTGTTGCATAGCATCACGGACATCGCTTCCGAACTGGTCGTTTTTAGTCCGCACCGTGAAGCCAAGCCAATACATCTGAAAGACAATCAACCCCAACAGGGCAAAAGCCATCAATGCAATGATATATCTAATTTTACGCTGAGTCATATTTTTAATTAGAGATTAGGGATTTGGTAAATAGGAATTAGGATTTTGGACGAAATGTCCTTCAAACTAACACTTAAAACCTTATAACTAAAATCTCCCGTGCAACATTTTAAAAACTTCTGTATCTTTATCTCGTTAGCAAAATTAACGTAAAAGTTATGTCTTGCATTCTCTTTAACATCTTTTAACAGAAGACCTTTTTTGAAGAGATTAAGATTTGATTAAATTTGCTTCGTTCTTTAAATCAATCAATACGGTAACTGCTAAACGGTTCACGTACAATGTATTATAAATTAAATTTTCGTTTTTATCAAACCCGTGTACAACTTAAGATGTACCATTCAATGAAATAAATACCAATGAAAAACATCATCACAACCGCCCTTATGTTGACGATAGGAATGTCGGCAATGGCACAGAAGAATATCTCGCAAAATATTGAAGAAAAAGATGGAAAATTGAAAATCCATGTAGAATCTTCGCAAGATGGCAAGAAAGAGGTTTTCGAGCGTAATTACAACGTGGAAGGCATGAGTCAAGAGGCGAAAGAGAAACTCATAAACCATATCACAGATTCGTTATGGACCTCATCGGGAGAAGGTAATCGCAAGCAAATCCGTATCAAAGTGGATAGAAATGGGGATAATGCTAATCCTAATTCAGACGATAATGACCGCCCTTTTTCATTTAATTCTCCTAAAGGAAAAAATAAGAAACGCATTGAAATTTATAAAGATGGAAAGAAAATTGAGCAGGATTTGGACGGTGATGGCGATAATGATATAACAATGTTCTTTAAGAATTTTGGTAATGATATGGAGAAAAAATTTAAGAACTTCGACCATAAAGAAATGTTTAGTTCAATTGAGCCAATGATGAAAGATTTCAAATTTAAGTTTGATGGCGACATGAAAGATTTTGATTTTATGAATGAATCAAAAACGGTAAAAGCCCTTAAAATCTATCCAAACAAGCCTTTTGACAATAAATTGAACCTGAAATTTTATGCACCAGAAAAAGGGGATGTATCAGTAATCGTTACAGACATCAATGGAAAAGAAGTAGGTTCTCAGAAATTCAAGGATTTTCAAGGCGATTTTATGGGACAAGTGGATTTGAAGAAAAATGTAAAAGGAACGCTTTTCGTAACCGTTACGCAGGGGCAAGATGGGACGGCAAAGCGTGTGGTGGTGGAGTAGGGTTTTTATAAGGAAAAGTTTTATAACCCTCCTAAGCGTTTTGAACGCTTGGGAGGGTTTTTCTGTAAATTCTTCTTACAAAGCCTTTATCAATAATTTCAGCAATAGAAATTCAAGGGTAAAAACAAAAAATTGTATTAAAGAATAGAAAATGGAATATAGATCAACATTTATCCTCATTGCGTATGTCTTCTTATCAAATCTTGTTTATGGACAAAAAATACAAATACTCCCAGAATTTGTACCGCAAATTGACACCACTTATTCCCCACAAAGACAACGACACCTAGCAAATTATCGCTCATTACCAGTTTATTTAGGTGCTTATTTTTCAAAGAATAATTATTTTAGTCTTGAAAGCGACAGATTTCAAAAATTATGTGTTGAAGGAAAGTCTTACTTCAAATTTACCTTGACATCGGAGGGTATTCTTAAAAATATTGTAGCCATAAAAGGTACACCTGGCTTCTTTGTTGAAATTTTTAAAAGAGGTATTATGTCTTCTGAGAGTTTTTGGAAATTTCCCAAAGGCGTATCACATTCTGGCTTAGACTTAGTGCTACCTCTTGAATACCGTTGTCTTTTAGGTTGCAATAGAGGTCTTAGAAATGAACATTTGAATGTAAAATACTTTCCTGATATTGAAATCAATAGTTCTAAGTTACAATTTGAAGATGGAACATTTTTAAAGGATTTTAATTATTTCTTAGAACCTTATAAAATTGATGCTACGGGTGATTATTAGAAGTCCTATCACAAACTCTTAATCCAACTCCGCACCAATTCAACTCCTTCTTTATGTGTAGTTTTTCGCCCCACTTCGGGCATCATGATGCCTGGGTCGGTGGATTCCATGCGGTAAATTAGGATGGATTTGTCGGGGTTTCCTTTCACGATGTCATAGTCCCGATTGCCCGAACCACGTCCTGCCGCCACGGGTGTTTTGTTGAAACCCAAAGCCGTTGGATTGGTCTCATGAATACTCAGATTCAAGCCCGAAGTCATGGCGGGTCCTTTGGGATTATGGCAATGAGCACAGTTAATATCCAACCAAGCTCTCGACCTTTCTTCGAGCGTTCCCGTTTCGGATTTATTCCACACTGCAACTTTCGGGCAATCCTTCAAATCGGGCAAATTATTCAATAGACCCGCTTTTTGCCAATATTTTAGTTGATTTTCAGTGCCGTTTTGATAAGTAAAATCACCATTTAATTGCCTTACCGAAGGACCAATCGGAGTCATTTTCTCTTCCCGATTATGACAACCTTTGCATTGATTCAAATTCGGAATGGAATATTGTTGGGTACGTTTTTTACCGTCAGAATACACGTAACTGACCTCTTTGGTATCACCCGCCACCTCCAAAACTGCCTCCGTTTGTTCATCATTCCAAACGTATTCCAAAGCCTTCCAACCCGTTTCTTCATGAATTAGTAAGCGAGTTTCCATTAGCCTTCTTCCTTTTGAAATGTCCCTGAAATCATTGGGATAATAAAAGGTTTTGATAATGGTTGTACCTACGGGAAACGCCAAAACCTCGGTAGCATTATAATCAACCGTTTTGCCCTCGGGGATTTTTACGAACCGCAATTTCTCGGCATAATCTGAAAATAAAGGCGTGTTTAAAGTATAGGGAATGATGCCATCCACTGGTTTTTGTTCAGCCATATTTCCCACAAAAAAACCGTATTCTGAAAGGTTCATTTTGGGAGCATTTGCCTGATTTTCAGATAGATGGAGGGGGTTGAAAGAGAAAAGGAATAAGATTAATATTATCCCCACTCCCCAATATTTTCTATTGATCATTCTTAACAATTTTAATCGGTTCAAGCGTACAATCGTACTTACTCATATCACGAGATATACCCTTAAAACCATGTTCAGCATCAATGTTTGCGAAACTTTGATTTTTATTATTTTGAATACAAATTTTCTTATCTGCCAACGTATTTCCCTGAGTATCAAGATTTTTGGGGTCTATGATGCCATCATAAATAATGTGTGGGACATCTTTACCAAATTTTAGCTTTAACCGAAACATCAGGCCAAATCGTCCTTTACTGGTTGGGCGAATATGTTCACGCACGTATTCATTATCGTGGATGCTAATTGCCGAAGAATAAGGGTTATAATCTTTATCAGTAATGGGTCTTTCAGTCATCAAATAACTGATTATTCCTGTGCCAAGCGTCTTATTATTGATGATTTTGTTTTGAAAAATCTCCACATTATTGGCAGCCAATAACAAGATTCCTGTACCATCCGAAACCGAAGCCACGATATTTCCTTTAGGGGCAAAATTGGCAAAATTATTATCGTGAATATTATTGTTAAAGACCTTACAAAATCCCCCTCTTTTCTGAACTAAATCGGGTAAATCAAACACTAAAATGCCACCAGTATTTTCATAAGCCTCGCAGTCGTGTACGCTGGCGTAGAGCGAATTTTCAATTTCTATTCCCGCTACATTATGATAGGCTTTGGAGTTTTTTACTTCAATATTTTTAGATTGTCCCACATAAATTCCCGCATCCGAAGCTCCAATAGCCACACAATTATCAATTATAACATTCTGACACTGAACAGGATATAAACCATAGCCCCCATTTTTTTCAGAAGGCGTACCTGTCCATTCTACCTTTACATTTCTGAAAGTAATGCCTTTTATATTCATCGTTTTCACTAAATCACCTTTAGAATCTTGAAGGGTCATGTCTTGAATAGTAATGTTCTCGGCGTTGGAAATCCGCAAGCCTTCTGCCCCTTCGGTTTGTCCTTTGAAACTCAGGATGGTTTTGTCCATTCCATTGCCTTTAATGACGATATTTTTCTTGTCTTCCATCGACAGGCTGCTCGTAAAACTGAAAGTTCCTTCGTCCAAATCCACAACCGAGCCATTTTCAGCCATAATTAATTGGGTCTGGATTTTCTTCTGAACGGCTTGCTGTGAGAAGCCAATCTGACTACTCATAAATAAAAGGAAAAATGGGATGAGCTTGTTCATGTAAGTATTGTTTGGAATGATTACGAATTTAGAGAAATTTTTGGCAAGATTATATACATAACGCTATTTTGCTTTGAGAATTGAGTAAATCCTATCCCACAAAAACCAAACTCTATCCTCCCAAAAACAAATTCTATCTGAAAATGCTTTCTAAATGTCGTTTCTAATGCTTGTTTTGAATAAAAATTTAAGACAAACCGATGAAACATTTATTACTAATCCTCTTCTTATTTCCTTATTTAGGTTTCACACAGACCCTTAGAAAAATTACTGATAAAAAGGGAGAATTATTGCCTGAGGCGAATGTCCAGCTTGTAAGAACTTACGATTGTGCTTCTGTTGATGCAAATGGCATTTTTACTTTCAAAACCGATGAAAAAAGTGAGAACTGCTCGATAGTTTTATCAGAATTAGTCACTCGTGCATCGTTAATTCCTTGAAAATCTCAGCTTTAGAACGCCATTTCAACGGAAAATATTTAGTGTCAATGCTGGATAATAAGCAGTCAAAAGTTGAAACGGGCGTGGCTTATCATGATAATTTGAAGCGATTGATGAAGATTTAAAAACTGAATTATATATTTGTTAATGCAAGTAAATTTTAGGAGTATTTCATAAATTTAACTATTTAATTTTCAGTTCATTATCAATAGCGA
>JANPIG010001088.1:0-3717 GCA_031424875.1 Cytophagales bacterium | reverse complement strand
ATTATTCCACGACATTTTACAGAGGCAACTTTTCTTAAATCAGGCTCAAATGCTTTGATTTGAGCTTCATTGTCAAAAACCAACATATAATCAGTCAACCCTTTGAGGGTTTCTTTAGGCGTGGCTCCCAGTGCTTCAATTAATGCTTTGGGGGTTTCTACAGATGCTAATTGATCCATTGGAAAATCCAATTCTAATAAATCACCTTGTCTTTCTACCTTCAGAATACCACTTCTTGACGTAAATTCTATACGTGATTTCGGATGATTTTCGTATTGAAATATTTGATAAGCCGTTGCCAAGGTAGCGTGTCCACACAAATCAACTTCAACAGTAGGCGTGAACCAACGGATATGATATTTATCTCCTTCCAATACGTAAAAAGCAGTTTCGGCAAGATTGTTTTCTAAGGCAATTTTTTGCATTAATTCATCTGTAATCCATTCGGTTAATGGAACAACTGCGGCAGGATTTCCACCAAAAACTTTATCGGTGAAAGCGTCTAATTGATAGATTTTTAAATTCATTATAACAATGATTGAATGAGTGAATGATAGAATGAATGAATAATGTTAAGTGTTATTTATATTCACTCAATCTATCATCGAATTTTATGAAATTCTTTGAAGCGTTCTAAGTAACTTTTTTCTGCCCATGCATCTTCAATCTCCTTGATGGCAGCCATGATATTATGCTCTCGAGACTCAATAATTTCATCGTTCATGGCTCTGATTTCAGCCCAAATTTTTTGCAAACTGGTCAATAAACTCTTTCCTTTTTTGGATATTTTCAGATTCCTTTTTCGAGCATCATCAGTAGATTTTTTGGAAATAATTAATCCTTTCTTTTCCAAATCTCTCGCAATTTGAATTACAGCTGGATGGCTAACATTCAGATTTTCAGCCAATTCCATAATACTGGCTTCTCCTTTTTGAGATAAATAATAAAAAAGCGGAAAGAATCTGGGTTCAAAATCAACGTTATATAATTTATAAATATCCAGTGTGCTTTGCATACCGAGGTCACTTAATCGTTTTAGGCGACTGGCAAAAGCCAGGGTTCCTAAGTCAGCAATTATATCCATTTTTTAGAAAATATTTATCATTAATTATTTAGGTAAACAATTACGTAAGTGATTACGCAAATATTCAAAAAATATATTTCTAAAACAAATAAAATCTTTTAGAAATAAGTATCTGGAGACAAGTACTCATGGCATGACTCAGTTCATAAACTGCTAAAATCAGTATATTGCTATCAGTCATACCATGAGTTTCGTTCAAACTAATTAGGTTCTGGTGCTTATATCTTATTGATATTATTTCAAATAATAATTACCTACATATTTATTATTAATATAGCTAATTATCAAGCGTTCAAGCAATTCCAAAATCGTAAATCGTAAATACTATAAATCCCAACATTCCATTAATAATAAATCGCCTGTATTATGACTAATAGAAACGATGCCATCTGCCCATGCTTCATTGCTACTCCCCGAACGATAACCCATCATAAGACTCTCATTATCAAGGGAATACTTTAAATTTTCGGTAGTAATTCCATCTACTCTTCCAATAGGAATTAGTGAAATGGGCGTACCCGCAGGATACCATTTCTCGTAGATTTTTGGTAATAGAAAAACTTTGGAATAATCATCCAAAATTACAATTTTCAACTGTTCTCTATACTTAACAACACTCGTAAGGTTAGTTATGGTATGGTCTGCCCTCCTACCCGTTGCCCACACCACATTCACGGCTGGAAAATTCCTATCGATGAGGTAATCAAAGGCTTTTTCAAGGTCGGTTTTATTTTGATCAGGTGTGTGGACTATCTCGATGGGATATTGTTCTTGACGAATTTTTTCTGCATCAAAATCTCTATCAAAATCCCCTAAAAGCACATCTACTTTTATGCCTAATTCCAATACTCGATTGATGGCAGAATCTAAAACAATCACCAGTGGCGACCATTCCAACAATTCGCCCAACAATTCAAAACTGCAAGCCTCACCGTTGGCAATAATAAGGGCAGGTTCTTGGGCATCTCTAATGATGTGATGTGAAGACATTTTATGGGATTTTGGATTTCGGTTTTTTCGACTACAAATTAAATGATTTACTATCGAAATATTATCCATTATTTTTCAACAATAGCTTAATTTTACGTTTACCTTCCTATCTTCTTTCAATATCAATCATCAAACAGTAACTTTGCATTTTAATACAAAATTCGTTTTCAGAAGCATTAATATTTGGTTATCCGACAGTTTTTGGGGACACAAAGTTGCAAAGGAACACCTGCCGCACAGTTTTTCACAGAGTTAAAAGAGTATTTTTTTTGTGCTACTCCGTGAAATTCTGAGAAAATCTGCAAAAGGCGTTCCTGTGACCACCAAATTGTTGGAAGACCCAATGTTGTTAGTTGAGTAACTGATAACTGTTTACTGATAACTGATAACTAAAATATGCAAGCAAATTTTATAGAAGAACTTCGCTGGCGTGGAATGCTCCACGATATGATGCCAGGCACAGAAGAACAATTGAACAAGGAAATGACGGCAGCCTACATTGGTTTCGACCCTACGGCAGCCTCTTTGCACATCGGAAATTTGGCAACCATTATGTTGCTAAAACACCTCCAATTGTGTGGACATAAGCCTTTTGCCCTGGTGGGCGGTGCTACGGGCATGATTGGAGACCCCTCGGGCAAGGCAGCCGAAAGAGAGTTTTTGTCGGAAGAAACCCTTCGTTTCAACCAAGATTCTATCAAAAAACAATTAGAAAAATTCTTAGATTTCAATTCGGGAGAAAATTCTGACGAAATGGTAAATAATTACGACTGGTTCAAAGATTTTTCTTTCTTAGGATTTCTTCGTGAAGCGGGTAAGCACCTGTCTGTCAATTACATGATGTCGAAAGACTCAGTAAAAAAGCGTTTGGAAACGGGTATTTCTTTTACCGAATTTTCTTACCAATTATTGCAAGGTTATGATTTCTATTGGTTGTATAAAAACAAGAATGTCCGTTTGCAAATGGGCGGTTCAGACCAATGGGGTAATATTACAACAGGCACTGAAATTATTAGACGCAAAGAGGGGGGGAATGAAGAAATAGAACACCGTGCTTTTGCTCTTACCACGCCCTTAGTTACAAAGGCTGACGGTACGAAATTTGGCAAATCAGAATCTGGAAATGTGTGGCTCGACCCTGGAATGACCACGCCTTATCAGTTTTATCAATTTTGGTTGAATACTGCCGATGTAGAATGTCCAAGATTATTGAGAGTTTTTAGTTTATATAATCAAACTGAAATAGAATCTTTGGAAGCCCAACACGCCGAAGCACCGCATTTACGCATTATGCAGAAGGCTTTGGCAAAGGATGTTACAAGCAGAGTTCATTCAGAAAAAGACTTTGAAATTGTAAAACAGGCTTCGGAATTATTGTTTGATAAGAATGTAATTGAAACCTTTGAGCAAGTGGAAAATGCCGTTATTGAAGCGCTGGATAGGATTTCTATTAAAAAAGAAGATTACGATAATTGTGCAAACGTTACGGATTTATTAGCAACTTTGGCCTTAGATGCTTCGGGCGAACCTGTTATTTTCAAATCAAAGGGAGATACTCGTAAGGCAATCCAAGCCAATGCAGTCAGTATCAATAAAGTGAAGATTACAGACCCCAATAAAGCGTTGGATTTTGTATTATTGAG
>JANPIG010001087.1:0-2210 GCA_031424875.1 Cytophagales bacterium | reverse complement strand
TTACAAAAAATGGTTTGACGCAAAACAACCAGCTGAGTTGCATATTTACGAAAAAGGTGGACATGGGTTTGGCATGAGAAAAAATAATGTTCCAACTGACACTTGGTACGAACGTTTTGGCGAATGGATGAAAATGCAAGGGTATTTGAAAAAATTGTACCCAAATAAATACGAAAAACAATTTGGCGAAGAATCCACCGCTCAATATGCCATTCAAGAATTTGAAAGGATGAAAACTGATTTTGGGTATTTGGCAAAATATCGTGAAGAGAATAAAAAAGTAGTAGTACCTAAACCTAATGAAAATCGTGTTGTATTTTTAGGTAATTCAATTACCGAGGCATGGGCGAAAGTTGATTCAGCGTTTTTTGCTAAAAATAACTTTATAGGGCGTGGAATTAGTGGACAAACTTCTGTACAGACACTTTTACGTTTTCGTCAAGATGTACTTTTATTAAACCCAAAAGCGGTTGTTATCCAAATTGGCACAAACGATATAGCTGAAAATACAGGGCCCTACAACGCAGATTTCACCTTTGGTAACATCCAATCAATGGCAGAAATTGCCAAAGCAAATGGCGTGAAAGTAGTTTTGGCCTCTATTCTTCCTGCCACAAATTTTGAATGGCGGCGTTCGGTTGGAAATCGTTCTGGAATGATAGTAGCGTTGAACAAACGAATTAAGGATTATGCAATGACGAATAAAATTTCTTATATAGACTATCATTCAATTATGAAAAATGAACAAAATGGAATGAATCCAGATTTGGCAGCCGATGGCGTTCATCCTACAATGAAAGGATTTAAAGTTATGGAAGACATGGTTGAAAAAGTATTGAATACTGTTCTGTCAAAATAGATTTTTAAAATTGATGAAAATAACATCGAACTTGTTTAAACTTATTACTTTCGTTGTTAATCGTTTGATTTGCAGTCTATAAGTTTAATTTTACTCCATGTAGCGATGGTGCAGTATTAGAAAATAGTAGAGAAAATTTATACATAATTAAACATGAATATTCAAAATAAAACTTTCATCATTACGGGCGGGGCTTCGGGTTTAGGACTTGCCACCACACAAATGATTGTTGAAAAGGGAGGAAATGCCATTATTTTAGACATCAATGAGGAGGCCGGGAAAAGTGTAGAATCAGATAAAATTTTATTTGTAAAAACTGATGTAAGTAATGAAGAACAAGTGCAAAATGCCATAGATTTAGCCTTAAAAAACTTTGGGGCATTGGATGGCATTTGTAACTGTGCTGGTGTTGGTCCTGCCCAAAGAGTAGTAGGTAAGAGCGGTCCACATTCCTTAGATTTTTTTTCAAAAGTTATCAACATTAACCTGATTGGCACTTTTAATGTCATTCGTTTGGCAACCAATGTAATGCAAAACAATGAGCCAAATGAAGCGGGTGAGCGTGGAATCATTATCAATACGGCATCTGTGGCAGCCTTTGATGGGCAAATTGGACAAGCTGCCTATTCAGCTTCCAAAGGAGGAGTTGTTTCCATGACCTTGCCTATTGCTCGTGAGTTGGCTCGTATGGGAATCAGAGTAATGACTATTGCACCAGGGATTTTTGAAACCCCATTATTATCTTCAATGCCGCCAGATGTCCAGGATTCTTTGGGTAAGCAAGTACCTTTTCCTTCAAGATTAGGTAGGCCTTCTGAATATGCTAATTTAGTTAAGCATATCATTGAAAATCAAATGCTTAATGGTGAAGTGATACGATTAGATGGAGCTATTCGTATGAATTCAAAGTAGGTAAAATAGTTTGATACCCTCAAAATAATAGCTATCAACATTCATACTCATTCTTAGGTAGCAAGTTTTAATATAGTTTTGGATGGCATCTACTATATAATCCAAAACTTACTATAAGGCCAACTGGAGATTTGACATAAATTTTATAACATATTTAAATGAAAAAAATCTTAATTCTGTTGTTGCTAACTGTTTCATTGTCAGGTATTTGTCAGAAGGCTGTTGATTCAAAACCACGTACTATTATAACTACCGATGGTGAAATTGATGATGTAGTCAGTATGATTTTATTTCAGAAGGTGATTCTCCTGCTTTTTTGCATCTCATTAATGTAGGTTTGGGAGCCGTTTTTCTATAATTTACACAAAAGCAATAAAAGCTAAATTTCATTGCGTAATTTTGTGGAAAATCGGTTATTAATTATTAGTTACCAATAATA
>JANPIG010001086.1:0-2274 GCA_031424875.1 Cytophagales bacterium | reverse complement strand
AACAGTTCTGTCAAATTCTTTCTGCGAATCCGCCAAAGATTTACCAATTTCCCACATCAAAAGTTTTACTACTTCATCACGTTTGGCAATCATGTGTTGCGTAAATTTTTCGACAGCTTCAATTCTATGAGCAACTGACATCATGGGCCATTCGCCACGTCCATTATTGAAAGCTTTTACAGCTGCATCCAAAGTTTCCATCGCATCCGAAGGCTCCGTGATTGGGTATGAACCAATGCGTTTTTGAACCAATCCTTCGGGTGTTTGTATGTATATGGGAGACCATACGTCCTGTGTTTTGCCAGCCCAAGCTCGCATTTCGCCATTGACCAAATACTCACGTTGTTCAATGGGTTCAGTTAAATTATATTCCGAAGGAATTTGCTCTTCAGTAGGAAAAAAATTTTCAAATCTGTGTACTGACATTTTGTTTCGTTGTTAAATAATAAATGGTATTTAATACTAACACAAAGTTTGTGTGAAATGATTTTTTATTGCACAATTTCAAGATTTTTATTTTAATAGGTCAATAAAATAATGCTATTATTATATTTTAACGCTATTCGTAAAAAAAAATGTCTTCGTTTCAAACGAAGACATCTTCATAAAACCATATATCAAAAAGCAATATTTCAAAACATTTTCAGCTGATATTTACGACGAAGTTTATTAATCAAGAATTTCTTTTGCAGTGTAAAACTGTTGGGACTTACTTGATTAAATATCGTTTTGAGCTCCTGAAAATGAGTAGGAGCATCCCACAAAAATTTTTCAGAATCTATATTTTTTTCTTCGAGATATTGTTCAAAAATCATTATTTGAAATAGTATGAATATAGCAGTATTTATGCTTAAATCGTATTTTTTTATTATATCTATTCTTCTCCAACATATCGTTTTTCTTTAATAAACTTAGCCACTAACATAAATATCACGGCTTCAATAAACATTAATTTTACAAAAAACCAATAGTAACTTGCTCCTGTATATTGAGCAAAATAGCCTCCTTTTGAAATGCTTTCATTCATCAATGCCACCAAATAATTACCTAATGAAACTGTTAATAACCCAATTGCCCCCATGGTACTTTTCATATATTTAGGTGAATTGGTATAGGCATATTCCAAACACGTTACCCATACTAAAATTTCACCCCATGCTAAAATCAAATAAGCAAAAATTTGCTTCCAAACCGAAGGATGTCCTCCCGCATCAATGACATCTTGTATTTGAGCGATAATTATAAAGGATGCCCCCGTTAGAAATAAACCTGTTCCAATTTTTCTCAATGGAGTAGGTGTAATTCCGATTTTCTCAAAGAAAGGGTAAATGATATAAGTAAATATAGGAAGAAAACTAACTAAGAAAATAGGGTTTGCAACTTGTACTTGCCCTGCTAAAATTGAAGTGCCTTCCCAAAGACTTAAGTCCAACTTTCCAGCTTGCAATACCCATTCAGAAAGATTTTGATCCCATAGGGCCCAAAATAAAGGAATAAACATAAAAACTACTAATACACGTCCAGCAGCTCCTAATCCTTCTTTCATTTTATCCAAATTGAAATTGATTCCCGATGGTGGAACAATAATATATTTCTTCTTGCCTAACCAAAAAATCAAAGTAGCAATTGCCATCAAGATACCAGGTACTCCAAAGGCAACTGAAGCCCCATATTTTTCATACAAAATAGGAATCATAATATTTGACAGAACCGAACCTGAGTTTATAGCAAAATAAAACCAGCCAAATACTTTAGACATTAAATGTTCGTTGGTTTTGTCAAATTGGTCGCCCATATTCGCTGATACACACGATTTTATTCCTCCTGCACCAATAGCTATTAAAGTAAGTCCATAACCAAACCACGTTAAATCAGTATCAAATTTGGCCAATAATAAATGTCCCATGCAATAAACGATTGAAACGTAAAGGATAACTTTATATTTGCCAAAAAACCAATCAGCCATGATAGCACCAATTATAGGTGTAAAATAGGCTAAGGAAACAAATAAATGTGTTTGTTCGTTAGATTTTGCTTCGGCAACTGCTTGTAAAGCTGTACTACCCGTTGGGTTAAAAAATTGAGCTACCAAAAAAAATCGGTAGAATAGATCGCATACCGTAAAAACTAAAACGCTCTGCTGCTTCGTTAGCGATAATGTACGGTATTGATTTGGGATACTTGTCTGACTTGATAACTTCTGATTCAGTGGGTGTCATAATGTAAGACGGGCTGCCAGCCCGTAGGATTAGTATTAATTGTTTGTTGAAAATT
>JANPIG010001085.1:0-1275 GCA_031424875.1 Cytophagales bacterium | reverse complement strand
AATAAAAAAAATAATTTTCATGATAGAGCTATTTTTACTAATAGCCAATTTATGACTTCAGGAAATTCGTTTAGTTCATATTTTAATGTCAATGAACCTTCTGGAGTGAATCTATCATCTCCAACTATTTTGACTATTTTTCCTTTAATTGGCGAATATCAAAAAGGCATTTGGGGTGAAATTGCTTTTGAAATTTTAGCACATTTACACTCGCTTTTAGAAAGTTCCGATAATAAACCTACTGTTGTTGGAGAGCCAATTGAAAACAATAAACTGTTGAAGAAATTTTACGAAATGTAGTTCGGGTTGAAGTACCTTAATATTTTCAAGAAGAAAATAAATGAATTACCATAAATTTGCCTTATTTTTGGTACTCAAACTGATACCAGAGCATTAAAATATAGGTAAAAGTCTGTCATTTAAGGGGTTGTGTACTCCCGTCCAGACCGCAAATAGCACTCAGTTGAGTGCTATTCGTGTTTTTGGAGGTTAAGACGTGTATTTTTTGCTTTTACTCCCTCATAATTAAACCTATCTTATATTTTCTGCTCACTTATTTCTTATTTGATACTTTAAATAGTTTTCAAAAAAAAAATACCCCCCATGCAACCCTCCATCACCCCATTTACGTCCTTATTTCTGTAAGGCAGATATTTTAATTATCTTGTACTATTAAATTGAAATATTTGAACGTAGATTATGAAAAAAATCAATACCATATATATAAGTTTTTTTGACTTTGCCAGTATTTTGACTAATAAAGCTAGGAATCCGAGTCTTGAAATGCTACTTCGAACTACTTTTTTTGTTTCTATTTCATTACTAACTTTAACCAGTTGTGATAAAGTAGTAAATGATATTACTCCTTACCCACAGCCTACACTTCCACAACCTACGGCAGAGGTTTTCAAACAGCTTTATCCAGATGTAAGAGAGTTCTTTTTCAAACCTTTGGAGCAAAATAAAACTTGGCAAGCTGATTTCGTGGCTTCTTCGGGCAAGGTACAATCATTGGTAGATTATCAGGGAGAAATTATTGATATTAATGAGTTGGTTGGTACTTCAAAAATTCTGCCTATTGCTTTGAAACAATATGTTCTGAACAGGTATCCTAATTCTCAAATCATATTAGCTTATGAATTAATGACAAGCTCAACGCAAAATGATGGTTATAAATTAACAATCAAAAGCAATTCTACTACTGTTTTAAACCTCTTTTTTGATGCCAATAATAATTTCGTCAGAGAGGAAAAAATCTTTCCTGAATCGGCTTCG
>JANPIG010001084.1:0-3445 GCA_031424875.1 Cytophagales bacterium | reverse complement strand
TGATTGGGGAACGGACGTATATACTGCTAAAACACAGGTAGAAAGCCGTATCAACGAGATTAAGAACTTTTTGCCTACGGGTGTTAGCATTGCCGCTGAAGCCATGAATCAATCGACTTTCCCCGTTTATGGCTACACAATTGAAAGCAAAAAGCATAGTTTAGTTGCCCTTCGTGATAAAGCAAATTTAATTGTTCGACCTCTCTTTTCGCAGGTAGCTGGCATTTCCAATGTGGTGGTTCGAGGGGGTAAAAATAAGGAGTTTGTAATCATTCCCGATGCTATCAAAATGTCTTCTTTGGGGATTACACCCAACACGCTAATCACAACTTTTAACAACAATAATTACGTACTTTCTAATGGAAATGTTGAAGATTTTAACCGACTGTATTTGTCCTTAACCGACACTCGTTTGACGGATATGGATGCGTTGGAAAACGTAATTGTCAAAAATGATGGTACACGTTTGGTTCGTTTAAAAGACATTGCCAAGGTTGAAATTCAAGAGCAAATTGAATTCTTGATTGTGAATGCTAATGGACACGATGCCGTATTGATTGATTTGGTAAAACAACCTATGATTAATCTCCTTCAATTTGCCAAAGATTGTGAAGATAAAGCGGCTGAAATTCAGAAGCAACTGCCCCAAGGAATGGAGATGAAGCCTTATTATAATCAAGCGGGATTTGTGGGTGAAAGTATTCAAAGTGTAATCAAGACCATTTATGAAGGTTTATTTTTAGCAATTCTGGTCATGATTGTTTTCCTGCGTTCTTGGCGAGCAAGTTTGGCGGTGATGCTCACAATTCCTATCACTTTGGCTTTCACGATGTTGGTACTGCGGTTGGTGGGAATTAGTATCAACATTATGTCGCTTGGGGCAATTGCCGCTTCCATCGGATTAATCATTGATGATGCCATCGTTATCATTGAACAGATTTATCGAAAACATGAAGAAGAACCCGAGAAAGACCGCTTTAATGTAGTAAAAGAGGCAATTCATGATTTGTTTCCTGCCATGATTGGTTCGTCAATGGCAACGATTGTAATTCATTTTCCCTTTCGGCTTATGAGTGGTTTAGCGGGTAGTTTTTTCAAAGAACTATCCGATACCATGCAAATCACGATGGTGACTTCTTTCTTGGTTACGTGGTTATTGCTACCCGTTTTTCACATCATTATCGGGTTTAAGGCTTCAAAAAAATCACATCATCAAAGCGAAGAACAAAGTGTGAGGAAACTCCGCTGGCTTACGTGGTTTTTTAATAAACCTATTTTTGCCCTTTTGCTAATAGCATTTTTCGGTTTAAGTGCTTGGTTTAGTTTTGGAAAATTAGAGACGGGTTTTCTTCCTGATCTTGACGAAGGTACAATCGTTTTGGACTATTTTATGCCACAAGGAACGTCCTTGCAAGAAACTGATAGGGTTTTGCGAGAAGCCGAAAAAATTATTATTGCCAACCCCGATGTTGAAACATACAGCCGAAGAACGGGAATTAGTATGTCATTTGGTACAGTGCCGCAAAATTTTGGGGATTATTCCATCCAACTTAAACAGAAAAGAACCAAGAAAACCGTTGATGTCATTGATGATTTGAGAAAAGAAATTTCTCAGAAACAACCCGTTTTAGATATTTCATTCGGACAAAGAATTGCTGATTTATTGGGCGATTTAATGAGTACACCCCAACCCATTGAAGTGAAATTTTTTGGGGAGAGTTACACTAAATTGCAAGATATTTCCAAAAAAGCGGAAATCATCATATCTAAAATTCAAGGAATCGCCGATGTAAATAATGGTTTACGCATTGCCAGCCCGTCTTTGATTTTTACCCCAAAACAGGAAATTTTAAGTCAATATAAAATCACTTTGCTCGATTTTCAAACGCAATTGTCTGCTTATACAGGTGGCGTAACCTTGGGAATAAATGCCAATCAGCCCGTGCCTTCACCCGCCCAAGCCGCCATGACAGCGGGAATTCAAGTAGGGCAAATGCAAGATGAAGAACAAATGAGGCGAACAATTTTACGTTTTGCCGATTTTAAAACCAATGACATTGAACGCATTAAACACCAACTCATTTTCTTGCCCGATGGCACGGCAAGACCGCTTACCTTTTTTAGTGATGTCACTATCGTGGCGGGTGAAACCGAACAGAGGAGAGAAAATTTAAAATCTGCCGTAGTATTGACCGCTCGTTTAAACAATCGTGATTTGGGCAGTGCAATTACTGAGATTAAAAAGGAGTTGAATTCTAAATTACCCTTACCAAAAGGTTATCAGATTGCGTACAGAGGTGCTTATTCCGAACAACAAAAATCATTTAAAGAGTTGTTAATAATTCTAATGATGGCTTCTTTTTTTGTGTTTGGGGTATTTATGTTTTTGTTTAAAGAATGGTTATTGTCATTTGTTTTACTCTTCATTTCTGTTATGGGAATTTGTGGTTGTATCGTGGCTTTGTACTTAACCAATACACCATTGAACGTGAGTAGTTATACGGGAATAATTATGATTGTGGGTATTTTGGCAGAAAACGCCATATTTACGGTTAGTCAATATCGTCTCAATATGATAACTACAAATGATGTAGATGAATCCATTAAATATGCAATTGCACTAAGGATTCGCCCAAAATTAATGACTGCCATTGGGGCAATTTTGGCATTAATGCCCTTAGCGTTGGGGATTGGCTTGGGGGCTCAAATGCAACAGCCCTTGGCAATAGCCGTAATTGGTGGATTTGTAGCGGGTTTACCGATGTTGCTTTTAGTATTCCCAAGTTTGATGCGTTTGATTTATTTGCGAAAATAAAATTTTAAGAGGTCTGTTCGCTTCTCTTCCCACGCAACAAATATTTGATAATTTTCGTAGTCTAAAATAAGAAATTAAAATCTTAATATTATGAATAAATTACCTGCCCTCACCGCTTCATTGTGGATTATGAAAATCTGTACTACAACCTTGGGCGAGACGGCTGGTGACTTGTTAGCTCAAGTCTTGAAAATTGGTTATGGATTAAGATTCTTGAATAAGGTGAGAAATTTTATAGTCATACCATTATCCTGTTTAAGTTTTAGCCATTATACACTTGCCCAAACGGCAGATTCGCTTAAATTAACTTTGAATGATGCGGAGCAACAATTCTCGCAAAAAAACTTTCTTTTATTAGCTCAAAAGTATGGCATTGAAGCCTCAAAAGCTGTCATTATTCAAGCGGGTTTATTGCCTAATCCAACCGTAAACTTTGAACAAACACTTATCTCAAAATCAATAGTTGCGAATAGCGAAAATATCCAACCTTTCGGACAAAGAGCCTTTCAAATTCAACAATTAATTCAAGTCGCAGGCAAGCGAAATAAGCAAATTGCCCTTGCCAAAGCGGGGGTTGAAATTTCGCAATATCAATTCTCAGAACTGATTAGGGAACTGCTTTATCAGTTG
>JANPIG010001083.1:0-5183 GCA_031424875.1 Cytophagales bacterium | reverse complement strand
TTCAAGGCCTTAATGATAAAGGAATACCTACTTTTATCAATGAAGAAGGAGAAAAAAGTACCATTGTGGATGTTCAGAGTCAAACCATCAAATACTTGAAATATGAAGGACCAAGAGACCCTACCTATTTCGGAGGATTTTCTAATACTTTCAATTACAAGGCATTTTCTTTGAACGTGTTTATGTCTTTTCAAGGAGGAAACAAAGTGAGATTGGATAGTAAATTCACAGAAAATAGTAATGTGACGGGTCAAGGTTCCAACGATTTGACTGCTTCTCCTAAGGAGTTTTCTAACCGCTGGGTATTACCAGGGGATGAAGCAATTACTAATATTCCAGCTATTTTAGACAGACGTACAACGGGTGAATTTCAAAGTGGGGAATTTCCATTAACTGCTTACAATTTATCATCAGCAAGAGTGGTGAATGGTGATTTTGCCAGACTCAAAAATGTATCTTTGGGTTATACATTGTCTCCAACTTTGGTGAAAAGATTGGGTCTGAAAGGGTTATCTTTTAAAGCATCTGCTACTAACTTGATGTTGTTGTATTCTGATAAAAAACTATACGGACAAGATCCAGAATTCTTTGGGTCGGGTGGTGTGGCTTTGCCCGTTTCAAGACAGGTAACTTTTTCGATTAAGGCAAGTATTTAAGTCAGTTATCAGTAAACAGTTATTAGTTATCAATCAGACGATTAATTGCTAATCATTTGATTTTCAATTATTTATCTGAAATAAAACAAAGAATAATGAAAAAACTAATTATATATTTAAGTACATTCAGCTTACTGGGTTTGGCAGGCTGTGATAAATATTTGGACACTATCCCCGACAATAGAACGGAGATAAATACGCCCGAAAAAATATCCGAACTCTTGGTACACGCATATCCAACTGCCAATTACTCAGCCTTTTGCGAGTTGATGTCGGATAATGTAAGTGATAATTATATTGGTTCTCCTCCAAGCCCCATTTACGGAAAACCCTATTTGTGGGAGGATGTTTTGCAATTAGACCAAGACTCTCCACAACTGTACTGGGCTGCTTGCTATGCTTCAATTGCGGCTGCTAATCAGGCTTTAGAGTCTATCAGATTGTTAGGTGGAGGAGCGAAACTAAATCCGCAAAAGGGGGAGGCATTAGTGGCACGTGCTTATTGTCATTTTATGTTGGTCAATTTGTATGCTAAATTTTATGATGCTGCCTCCGCAACTACTGACCCAGGAATTCCGTATGTAACTGAGGTAGAGAAGGTTGTCATAAAACAATATGACCGCAAAACCGTTGCTTTTGTGTATGATATGATAGAAAAAGACTTGCTAGAAGGCTTGCCACTTTTGAGTGACCAAGCTTATAAAGTACCAGCTTACCATTTCACGACAAATGCTGCTAATGCTTTTGCTTCAAGGTTTTATTTATACAAAAAAAACTATGACAAAGTAATTGAATATGCCAATAAAGTAGCTGGAACGGGTGGATTTGCCCCTAATATGAGAAATTGGAATACTAATTATTCAACAAAAAGTTTCACTGAAATTTCCTTTATTTATTCACAAGTAACCGAGAAGTCTAATTTGTTATTGGGTGAAACAGGTTCATTTTGGGGAAGATTTTGGGCAGGTCAAAAATATGGATTGAGCAGTGACTTAGGTCAATCGCTTTATTTTGGTCCAAATCCATCAGGGGGTAATTGGGCGTATTCATTGTTTGGAAATGATAGAGGAACTTATTTGCCAAAATATAATGAGTATTTCGTAAGGGTTTCTGCCAATGCTAATATTGGAAATGGCTATAATATGATTCCTTTGTTTCAGACGGAAGAAGTATTATTTAATAGAGCAGAGGCTTACGTGTATAAGGGTGATGGAGCAGGAGCTTTAGCAGATTTGAATACTTTTTTGAGTTTGAGAATTTCAGGGTACAATCCCGCATTGCATAATTTGACCATTGCCAAAAATAATGCTTTTTACGGCACTACTAACTCAGGAGGAGCATTATTGCAAACTATTCTTGATTTCAGAAGACGTGAATTTATGCACGAAGGAATGCGTTGGTTTGATATTTTGAGATATAAAATACCAGTAATCCATAACGTTTTGGGCAATGATGGTAAAAGTTCAACCATAACGTTATCACCCACGGATAATAGAAGGGTTTTGCAAATACCGCAAGAAGCAAGTTTGTCGGGCGTTCCTGCCAATCCGAGATAGAACAATAGTTAAAATCTTAAACCTTGGTAAGGGTTCAAAACCCTTGCCAAGGTTACTTGAAATAAACATCAAATACCATGATAAAGATATTCATACATACAGTCGTATTAGCCTCCGTGATGAGTCTAATATTTTCATGTACTTCCAAAGTAGATGACGTTACGCCTATTGTACAAGGCTTGGGTGGAGAGGTATTAACTAAACAACCCATTGATACTTGGCTGGAAACCAATTTCACAAAACCTTATAACATTGAGGTAAAATACCGCTGGGATGCCAACGAAGTACCCTTGAAAATCTTAGTGCCACCCTTAGTGTCGCAGGTTCAACCCGTGATGGAAGGCGTGAAAGCCATCTGGATTGACCCCTATGAAAAAGAGGCTGGAAGTGATTTTATCAAGAAATTTTGCCCAAAACAGTATATTTTAGTGGGCAGTGCCAACTGGAATACTGATGGAACAATAACCCTTGGAACAGCAGAAGGTGGACGCAAGGTAGTGCTTTATCAAGTAAATGATTTTAGCAAAAAAGATGTAGCAGGGGTAAAACAAATGCTACACACTATACACCATGAATTTGGCCACATTCTTCAACAAAATATTGCTCCTGATGTGTTGTACAAGCGTATCACCCCTGGAACATATACCTCTAACTGGTATAACGTTTCGGATGCACAGGCTTTATCTTTGGGTTATATTACTTCGTATTCCATGAGTGGACCTGATGAAGATTTTGTAGAAATATTAGCTACTATGCTCGTAGAAGGCAAAACGGCTTATAATGCCCGTGTAAACTCTACCAATGCCACTGCCAGAGCGGCTCTACGTGCGAAAGAGCAAATTGTGAAAGATTATTTAAAAAGTGCTTACAAAATAGACTTCGACCGTTTGCAAGCCAGTACGCAAGCCGCTATTATTAATTTCACGAAGTAAATATTTATAAGACATTTATTCGTTGGACACGGAAGTCGTCCTTTTAAAGGACGACTTCCGTAATTTATGTAAAAACTTAAAATTCACGGACATGAAAAAAATATTTATCTATATACTTTTCTTTCAATTAGCTTTTTTGTCTTGTAAAAAAAGCGAAGTTGAACCTTTATTTACGGAATCCGCCAATTTGAGAGCCGCAAACCAAATTGCGACTTATAAGAAGCAATTGTCAGATTCGCAGTACGGCTGGAAAGCTGTATATTATCCGCACGGTGCGCAAGATGGCGGATATAGTTTTTATCTGAAATTTGACGATAAAGGCAATGTGTCAATGTTTTCAGATCTTGATGGTTTTTTCGCCTCTACGCCCTTTAATACTACTTTTCAAGTAAAGGCTTTGCAAAAACCAACTTTGATTTTTGATTCATATTCATATCTTCACGAATTAGTAAATCCTGACTCTAATGGAGGTACAGGAGCTTTGGCAGATTTAGAATTATCGTATGAAGCAGTAACTGACAGCAAAATTTCGCTCAAAGGTGTATTGAATGATACGCAAATGGAGCTAACAAAACTTACAAAAACTGAGTACGACGCTTTATTGAGAGGAGATTATGCCAATACTTTATATGATACTGGCGACTATCTTAACACAGGTAAATTCCTTTCACTTTCGTTTGGAACTGGACAAGTCTCAGATTTGAGTATCAACCTCAATACCAAGATTTTGACAGCATTTTATAACGTAAACGGACAGTTTGGTGCAGCTACATCAGCATTTTCTTTTACCACAACGGGTATTTTATTGAAAGATAATATAACCATTTATGGAAATACTTTCAAAGAAATGTTTTGGGATGCTTTAAAGAAAGTTTACTATATAAATGTAAATGGCAAAAGAATAGATGTAATTGAGTCTAATAAACTCTCAACGCCATTTAGGTTGGCTATGGGTAATCTGTTCGGCATCATTTATTTCGACCCTGCCCTCGTTGGTCAAAGTACAGTCTATTCTCAGTTATATACAACGATGAAAAATAACTTGGCTACCAACTCTACGGTTGCTCCTGCACGCATACTCACGAATGTGTATTTTGAATATATTGAACCTGGAGTATGGTATTTAACCGTTGAATATACTCGTGGTGGAAGCACTTTTGCGGGTCTGTTAGGTTACAATGTAAGTGTCAATGCTCAGGGAAATTATACTTTTACCTACTTTGGTACAAATGCCAATTCTATTGTATTAGCCAGTATAAAACCACTTACGGATATACTTGAAAGAAATACGTTTAGTATCGACTATGACCCAACTAATGGAAAAAATGCCATCATAAAAGGCGTAACTAATCCTTCGTTTTCTATGAAAGGAGCGTTATTGTAGGGAGTTATTGGTTATTAGTAAAAATAACGAAAAAGCCTCTTTTCAAGCGAGAAAAGAGGCTTTTTGCATTTAAAATGAATATTGATATAAAAATGTCTGATTGTCATTCTGTAAGAATCTAAGTTATTGGTAAAAACACCAACATCGGCAGAAATGAAAGGAGCGTAGGCTCAGTAGCTTTTCCGTGGATTGAAATCCACGGTTACAAAAGAACCGAGCCTACGGCTCTTTGTAAAAAGAATGAAATTCCTACAAAGAGCCGTAGGCTCAGTTCTTTTGTAACCATAGGTTTTAACCTATTATGGGAACTTTAAACTCCGAAGTAAAATGGAATTGAATATCAGGATTATTTTGGATATTCATCCTGAGAATCCAATCAGATTCTGCTAAGAATACGTAATTCTCATCTTTGTCTTGGGCGATATTTTGTCCTTTTAACCTTACAAATTCAGCTAATTTTTTTGGGTCTTCCGATGTTATCCAACAAGCTTTGGAAATATCACGGTGGTCGAAACGGCATTTGGCTCCATATTCATGTTCCAAGCGGTATTGGATTACTTCGTATTGAAGTTCACCGACCGTTCCCACAATTTTACGATTACCCAATTGTGGCTGTACGAATAACTGAGCTACGCCTTCATCGGTCAATTGTTGG
>JANPIG010001082.1:0-1381 GCA_031424875.1 Cytophagales bacterium | reverse complement strand
TCACCATTTTCTGTTCCATTATTAGGCTTAGAATCTGGATCGAATTGGTCTGATTTACTTATCTCTACTTTATTAGTAATTGTTCCTGATTTTGTAGTTTTTGCAACAATTGTCAAGACTTTATTTGTACCAGATTTTATGGTATCAATTTTTGCCGTTAAAATCGTTCCTGCCAAAGCAAAATCGCTACTACTCACAAAAGTTAAACCCTCTGGTAAATAATCTTTTACCTCCACATTGGTTGCCGTTGAAGGTCCTGCGTTGGAAACTGTTATCGTATAAGTGAAATTTTCACCTACATTTGGCTTCATATTCGAGACGGTTTTCTTTAAACTCAAATCCGCTTGATTGACTACCACTCTTACACTATCGGTATCATCTTCACCGTTTTGCGTTCCATTATTCACCTGAGAATCAACATCATACTGGTCAGATTTCGAGATTTGAGCTTTGTTAATTTTCTCGCCCGTGTTCGTAATTCTTGCCTTAAAAGTTACTGTTTGAGAACCGCCTACTGCAATTGTAGGAATGTTTGCCAAGAGCGTATCTGAATTAAACTTAAAGTCCAATGACGAAACAAAAATAATTCCTGACGGCAAAACATCCTTCACCTGTACGTTGGTCGCAAGGTCTGGACCTGCATTGGCAACCGTGATGCTGTACGTTACTTCATCGCCAACATTGATGATAGCTTTATCAACCGTTTTGCGTAAACTCAAATCCGCAATTTGTGGTACAATAGTGATTTTATCCGTATCGTTCTGACCGTCTTCCGTACCTGAATTTGGTTTAGAATTTGGGTCAAACTGGTCTGATTTGGTTATTTGAGCCTTGTTTGTGATACTTGTTGAACCTGTAACTCGTGCTAAGAATGTTAAATCTCTGGTTTGATTTACTAAAACTGAATCAAGATTTGCGGTTAAAGTATCGCCTGATTTTATGAAATTAACTGATGAAACGAACGTCAAACCTGATGGCAAAATATCCTTCACCTGTACATTCGTTGCCTTGCTTGGTCCTGCGTTGTTTACCCGTAACGTATAGGTAATTACATCACCCACATTTGGACGAGCGTTTGAGACTAATTTCTTCAAACTCAAATCCGCTTGCTGACCGCTCAACGTTACTGAACCAACATCATCTTGACCATCTTCCGTACCTGTATTTGGTTGAGAATCAGAATCATACGTATCAGATTTTACAATTTCAGCTTTGTTGGTAATACGTCCCGCTTGTGTAATTCTTGCTTTGAAAGTCAATACTTCTGGCGAACCTTTTACGACGATTGGAAGGGTTTTACTTAATAAAATACTACCACCTGACAACGTGAAATCGCCTGAACTCACAAACTCTAAACCAATCGGTAAAATATCTTTCACTT
>JANPIG010001081.1:0-5631 GCA_031424875.1 Cytophagales bacterium | reverse complement strand
GTTGAAGTTGATATTTTTTAAGCCAATTTAATAGCTTCTTTCTTTATTCTCTATCTCGATGTCTGTCTTTTAATTTTATTCTTCGAATTTGCATTTCTTTTTCTAATAATAATTAGCTGTGGAGTTTCTTAGAAAGGTAATTTAAAGTCTCCTTCAATGGTCTGTTTCTTGGTTTTTGGGGCTTATTTTTTTTAATTCTTAGTCGATAATAAAATTGTTGAAAAGGGATAATTGTATTTGGCTCATGTTGGTCAAAAGAGCTATATTATTGATTATTTCGGACGCTATATGAGAATCGGTTAAAAGATTTAATGTCAATAACTTTCCGTTGTATTAAATTTAAATATGGAACGTTATTGAAATCATTTTCAAAGTAACTAAATTCAAAATTTTACCTCCAATTTGCTTCACAATTAATCAATGCTGATATTTGTTCTGAATATAAAAAAACCTCATGGAAATCACGCTGCAACAAATTATTAAATCTATCGAACAAAATATTATTCTTGAATTTGGGATTAGATATGCCTTTAATTTAATCGTTACATTTGTGCTTATTCGTACATTCTATTACGCCCGCCACAAGAATAAAGACTTCGTTTTTACGTTTTTTCTCTTCAATAGTGTACTTTTTCTCATTTGCTTTCTGTTGAGTAGCACTAAAATAGAATTGGGCTTTTCGTTTGGCCTTTTTGCCATATTTTCCATTTTTAGATACCGTACCGTTACTGTTCCCGTTCGTGAAATGGGCTATTTCTTCCTCACTGTAACCGTGGGAATTATTAATGCCTTAGCTAATTTGTCAGATACTTTATTATTACTAATTATTTGCAATATTATCATTTTGGTCCTTACCTATATTTTGGACGGACATTTGGGTCTTGAACACGAAAGTTATGAAGAGATAAATTATGATAGAATGGATTTGATTCGTCCAGAAAAACGAAATGAAATGCTGATAAATCTTCGAGAACGGACTGGTCTTGCCATTCATCGTGTGAAATTCCAAAAAATTGATTTTTCTAAAAGTGTAGTATATATTCATGCCTTCTATTATACCAAAGAAAACGAATCAACGGAAGACAATAGCTCTGATAATGATGATTAAAATTGAAGAATTTACCTATAAAAATGAACTTAATCTCTTGAAAAAATATCCACTCATATTTCTAATTTCCTTACTTTTTTCCTTGACTGTTTCTGGTCAAAAGAAACAGAAAAAAAGTGCTACTACTGTTGATAACTCAGAGGTTTCTGTTGAATCTGGAAGAATTACAGGGCGGGTAATTTCTCTTCAAAATGATAAAGAATATGCCCTTGAATTTGCAAGTGTTTCGGTTTTTAAAGGTAAAGATTCCACTAAGGTAAGTGGTGGTGGACTTACAGATGCACGAGGCATTTTTGAAATTAATGATTTGCCTTTTGGGAGTTATCGTATTGTTATTCAATCAGTTGGGTATAAAAAATGGAAATCCGATAAAGTAAAACTGCAATCTTTAGAAGAAAATTTAGGAAAAATATTAGTTCAAACAAGCTCAAAAAATCTTGATGAAGTAACCGTTTCGGAACAGAAACAGGAAATGACCATGAGCCTTGACAAAAGGATTTTCAACGTCGGTGCAAACCTCACAACGGTTGGCGGAACTGCCTTAGATGTTATGCAAAATGTGCCTTCGGTAATCGTTACGCCCGACGGTGAAATTCAGATGCGAGGTAGTGGAAATTTACTAATTTTGATTGATGGTCGTCCCTCTGGTATTACAACTTCTAACCGTCAATCTGCCCTCGAAATGTTGCCTGCCGATGTGATTGAAAGCATTGAAATCATCACGAATCCTTCCTCAAAATATCAAGCCGATGGCACTTCGGGAATTATAAATATTATTACAAAGAAAAGTAAAAATGCGGGGCATAATCTTCGTACAAATCTTAATGTAGGGACTCGTGAAAAATACAATGGAAATATCAACATGAATCTACGCCAAGGGCGTTGGAACATTTTTGGGGACTATAATATACGAGATTTTAAAAGATTAAATTATCAACGTTTATTTCGAGAACAAAATAGTAAAAGAGGCAACAGTGAAATCAATCAAAATTCCGATGAAATTAATCGAGATAATAACCAAAATATTAAATTAGGCTTTGATTTTTTCTTGACAAAACGAGCTACAATTTCGGGTTTTGCTCTCCGTCGTTTAGCCAAGGATAACAATGAAGAAAACCGCTTCAGTACTACTATTTATCCTGAAACCCTCTCAGAACCAAGACTTTATCTTAGAAATGGAATTAAGAAAGGAGGAGATTTTGGTTTAGATTTTTTCTTGGGCTATAAACAAACCTTTGATAAATCTGGCCAAGAATTAACGGTTGATTTTACAAATATTGATAATAATGGTTTTGATGATAATGACTATATCCAAAACTATTTTTATAGAGATTTTTCTACGCCATCCTCTTTTCAACAAAAAAGAGTAGAACAAAGCAGAGCCACCAATCAAAACTATACCAGAATTTTACAGACAGATTACATACACCCTTTAAACGAAAACAGTAAAATTGAATCTGGTTTAAGAGGTTCAATACGTGAATTTGATAATGATTTTTCTTATTCAGTTTTTGATAAAACAACAAGTTTATTTGAAAAAGATATTCGTAGAAGTAATCGTTTTTTATATTCTGAAAGTGTGTATGCAGGTTACGTTAATTATGGTCGAAATTGGAATAAATGGTCATTTCTAACAGGAATTAGAGGCGAATATACCGACATTATTATTGATCAAAAAACCAGTGCGAATCCCATCACAAGAGAATATTTGAATCTATTTCCAAGTATCTTTTTGAACCGTCAACTTAATAAACAACATCAAGTGCAAGTGAATTATTCAAGAAGGATTAATCGCCCAAGTTATAAGGCTTTGAATCCTTTTGTGAATACCAATGATTTATTGAATTTATCGACGGGGAATCCTTATCTTCAGCCCGAAAACGTCAATTCCTTTGAACTGACGCATCTTTATTTCAAAAAAGACTTTTCATTAAATTCAACTGTCTTTTATAGAAATATTCAAAATTCAGTGGCAAAAGTTCGCCAGATTATTGGAGAAGATACGACTCTAACGACCTTCCAAAACCTCAATCAGAATAATTCTTTTGGTATTGAATTAATTGCCTCGCATCGGTTAGCAAAATGGTTGAGAACGAACGGTAATGTTTCTGTTTTTCAGTCTGATATTCTGGGACAAACACAAGCAGGAGAGTTCAATAGAAGTAATTTAAGTTTGACGGCAAGGTTGAATTTTCAAGTAAAAGTAGGTAAGGATTTGTCCATTCAATTTTCGAATAATTACCGTTCTCCTTTGCTTACACCACAAGGAAATGTCAGCACAATTTATACTGCAGATTTAGGAGCAAAATACGACGCTTGGAAAGGGAAATTATCCATCAATTTGAGAATTAATGATATTTTTAATACCCAAGAACAGACCATTTTTACGGACGGATTAGGGTTTAATGCCATCAATTTCAAGAAAAATGAGACCCGCTATTTGATGCTGGGAATTCAATATCGTCTCTACAAAAAAATAAAAAATCCTACCGAACAGAGAGAACGAAAAAAGGTGAATGAGGAACAGGCGGGAGATGAACAGTGAAAATTAGCTCACGGATTTTACCGATTAGACCGCAGCGGCGGACCGCACGAATTTCACGGATAATTAATAAAAAAATCTTTTAAATCCGTTTGTAATCCGTAAAATTCGTGAGCAAACCTTAGCGACGATAATTCAGAGGCGGTTTTCTGTCCCCCGCCAAAGATTTATATTCAAAAACTTTGCTTCCTCTTCGCTCATATAATTCTTCCTTCGATTGCTCAATTAGTTTCGTGTTTTTGTATAAATTTTGAGCCGTTAAAGCAATTGTTTGGGCAGCATTCATCATGCCTTTGTGTCCGATGCTCATGCCATTGCAGGATACCGCTTGCCAACTATGGGCAGGCACGCCAGGCACCCACGTGGCAGTTGACAAACCCGCCGTCGGCACAACCCAACTGACATCACCCACGTCAGTGGAGGCAGGAAATGAAAGCCCAGAAGTATATGGTCTAACCTCTTGTGCTGTTTTTACAGATGCCAGATTATTGGCATTCACCGTCAAACGTATTTTATCAGCAAAATCTTTTTCTTCTGGGGTATATGGCACACCACCAACTTTCTCCAAACTATTTTGCATTTCTTTGGCTAAAACATCATTGGGGAGAAGGTTATAAAGTCCCGCTAAAATCTCAAAACTCATCTTGGTTTCTGTGCCAAGAGCCGCAGCTTGAGCAGTTTTCATGACCCTTTGCCAAGTTTCTTCCAATCCTTGAGCAGTTGGATTTCTGACGGTATATTCCACCATTGCGTAATCTGGAACTATGTTTGAGGTTAATCCGCCATTTTTAATTACGTAATGTATCCGAGTTTCGGGCGAAATATGTTCACGCATCAAATTCACCATGTGATTCATTGCCTCCACCGCATCCAAAGCAGAACGTCCCTTTTCTGGACTTGCCGAAGCATGTGCCGCCAATCCCTCAAAACTAAAATTTCCTACTCGGTAAGCCAACGAAGAATTGGGACTTGCATTATTATTATCGCCAGGATGCCAGTGCAAAACCGCATCAACATCTTTGAAAACACCTTCTTTAACCAGATAAGTTTTACCTCCACCAGCACCTTCCTCAGCGGGCGTTCCAATCAATCGAATGGTGCCTTTGATATTCGCTTTTTGCATCCAATTTTTAGTAGCAATAGCCGCCGCCACCGACCCAACACCAAACAGATTATGTCCACAAGCATGACCGTAGGCATTAGGATATTTAGCTTTTTTGAAAGGAACCGCCTCTTGTGATAAACCTGGTAAAGCGTCCATTTCAGCTAAAATAGCAATGGTTGGATAGCCAGAACCATACGAAGCAACAAAGGCAGTTGACATCTCGCCAACACCCTTTTTAATGTCAAAACCCGCATTTTTCAATTCATTCATCAGTAATTCAGAAGTCTTTTCTTCCAAATATCCAGGTTCGGCGAGTTGCCAAATTTTATCAGAAATGGTCGTATAATTCTTAAAATTTAGCGTTAATTCTTTTTCAATATCTTGGCAAAAGGATTGGTTAAATATTGACAATAAGAGTGTTAGGAAAAGTATTAGTTTTTTCATTTTGAGGAAATTTATTGGTTGAATTATGATACAATTTAGTATTTGTTGAAGATTTTTGTGCGATATTTCAATGAAATATCCTCAAATTGAAACAATAACTTTTACAAATAACAATTTTTTATGATAAAACATCTTCATGCTCATTACAAACCTGACGATACAATCAGTTTCAGACACATAAAATTATCCATCATCAAAGTAAACTTGGAGTAACATTGCAGTAAACGATGGTGATTATTTAGATGATTTATTTTAACTGACATTCCTACCACACTGATGGGATTTTAGATTTTGATATAGATTACCTTAGAATGGTGTAGCATAAAGATTCAATACCATTTCAGATTTTAAAAATGACTGTATTTTTTTGAAGTCAAATAGGTTGATTTTTCTATTTATCGAGAAAAGTCTTAAACAAAAAAAGCTCTATTT
>JANPIG010001080.1:0-2986 GCA_031424875.1 Cytophagales bacterium | reverse complement strand
TGGGGGGCTGATTTACAGGGTCATTCGCAATATGCACCACATCAACCTCTTTACCCGTAAATGGATTTTGCCACTTATTAACAACTTGCTTAGTTTTGGGATCCATATACAAAAGTATCTCTTTTGAAACCTGACGATAGCCATACCCTTTTACAGAATCCTGAAAAGTCTTAGTGGCACGTACGTTCATGGCAACGTATGTGAAAAGATGTCTATCTCTTTCACCTGGTACTCTACTATATACATTGCCTTCCCAATAGTACCAACAGTTTTCACCGTCTTTTAAACTTGCCTGAATTTTGCGATTAGCTTTCAAGGCACCTTCAGGTGTATTTAAGTCTAAATCTGGCATGGTTACCACGTTGGTAGCATCGCTCTTCCTGGTTTTTTTTTGTGCTTCGGCAGCAAGCAAACATACAGATAATGAAAGGGTTAGGAAATATTTTAATTTCATTGAATGAAGGGTTTATTTTTTACGATTAAAATGATTTGATTGATTTTTATTAAAGTATTTAAAACCAAAATATAAGGCAATTAATAAGATTACTAGAATTCCCAATGAATAAAGGGATTCTGTTAATTTTGAAAGCTGAGACGGTTGAGTTTGAAGTAACATATGGATTAATTGTTTAGAAATTTGAATTCTAATTTTGTGATGGGTTTGTTGTTGATGTCTTTTTTTTCAATAATTTGCCAACTTACGCCATCTGGTCCTTTGAAAAAAAAAGATTGTTCGTTATACTCGTTTTTTTGAATTTTCGATGGCACAATTCCCTGCTTTTAATCAAGTCATAAACCATGAATAATTTATTGGTAAAAAAAGAATGTAAGGTCATACCCATTTCTCCAACTCGCTGATGTTCATACATATCTGGCTTTATACCACGAGTAATAAAAAATTTAAGTTTGCCACAAATATTATTCGGAGAAACAAACCCTCGGTAATAATGAGAATAACCGTCGAGCATTTGGAACACCTGCTTGGGGCCTTTCAACCAGTCTCCATCAATCTCAATCGGTTTTTCGGGTTTCAATCCTAAAGCTTCGGAATAATAATTAGCTACTTCTGCCATTTCGCCTTTGATAAAAAAATCGTGATGAGTAAACTCTCAGGTTTGTAAAGGGGCATCTTTACTGATGGTGCCATAACCGGGAATTTCATAACCGTAACGTTGGAAAAAAACGTGCGTAAACCAATCACCATAAATAGCAGTTTCACGAACACCCACGGGACGATTGAAAAAATCAACTTTCTGTCCATCTTTTACGTGTAGGGGATCATCAAAAATGGGGTCAATGGGTAACCATTGCTTTCCATTCTGACGTTCCAATTTATAAATATCTACCAAACGAATAATATCTTTAGTCATCATCACGGACATTCTACTGCCCACGGTCTCTGGAATATTAAATCCTATACCATCCCCCAAAGGTTTTTCCCAGACTAATAACCTTAGCAAGCCATGAGAATCCACGTTTCCGTTTTGCAAGCGATAGGATTTTAAAGCAGATTTTACACCATAAATTTCAAGAGCTTGATTTTCAGATAATTGTGAGGAGTCTTTGACCGTAAAACCGTATTCTCCAAAATATTTAATCATAGTTTGAGGGTTTTTAACGGCTACCATAACTTCATATACCCCACTTATTCCAGTTTCGGGTAATTGTGAATGTGATTGGTACGATAGTACAAAGATAAATAGTAAGAGTTTTTTCATATTTTAATCAATAATTTACCAAAATTTTATCTACAAAAACTGGCCTCTTTCCATTAAACCAAAATACGCCGTTATACCTGGAATATAAGTTTTACCCGCATCCATCTAACTACGCATGGCAGGGTCGAGAGAAATGTATTGAATTTAGCTAAGGACTTGCCCATCTTTAAAGGGAGGTATTTCAGAACTGACAATTTCAAAATTCGAATCCTTCTCCATTCCCTTAGGACGGTTGGCTAATAAAAATTTTGTGTGTTTCAAAAGAATGATATATTTTCAAAAATTGGTATTTTCTAAAACAAATTAACGAATCTTAGCTTAGAACTCAAAGAAAAAAACCGTATTTTTGAATATTGAAATTGAATTTTATCATTACTGAGGCAATGGAAATGATATTTTAAATTGGCAGAAATTTTAACAAATAAATTTAACTGAAAATAATCTTTACCAACGATTTAAACATTTGTAAAGATTTTTTTATGAATAAAAATGAAAATAAAAATTGGTGTTATAAATGTTTCCGACCGTGCAAGTGCAGGTATATATGAGGATATCCCTGGTAAGGCAGTAGTAGAAACCTTGAAAGAATATTTAATTTCTGAATTTGAAACAGTTTACCGTGTTATTCCTGATGAACAAGATTTGATTTCAAAAACTTTGCTTGAAATGGCAGACGTTCATAACTGTTGCCTGATTGTAACTACAGGTGGTACAGGACCTGCAAAAAGGGACGTAACGCCAGAAGCAACAGAAGCAGTTTGTGAGAAAATGATGCCAGGATTTGGTGAATTGATGCGACAGGAAAGTATGAAATATGTGCCTACTGCTATACTTTCCAGACAAACTGCGGGAATAAGAGGAAGTTCATTAATCATAAATTTACCAGGAAAACCAAAGGCAATTCGGCAATGTTTAGATGCCGTTTTTCCAGCTGTACCCTATTGCATTGATTTGATTGAAGGAGCATACTTGGTTTGTAATCAGGAAGTTATGAAAGAATTTAGACCGAAGTGATCTTAAGAGTATAGCGTTTATGAGTTTATTGTAAAATTACCTGATTATGTATTTTTTTATTATAAATTCATAAACGCTACTTTTATAAAAGCTACCGCAGTCTATCCAACTCATGAGTCAAATCTTCTACTAAAATTTTTACTCTTTCCAACGAAATTTGAGGCTCTGGTAATTGCTGACTGATGAAAGAATTTACTTCCCAAATTTCTACAACATCTTTAATAGGAATCTCAAAACTTGGAATCGTTGGATAG
>JANPIG010001079.1:0-4689 GCA_031424875.1 Cytophagales bacterium | reverse complement strand
GGAGATAATAAAAACACGTTTGGCATAGGAGCAAAAGTGATTTTATTATCTCCCTTTAGGTTTACTTTACAAAAACTATAACCTAATTTTTCAATACTTTGATTGTTGTAAATGGATGCTTCTTCGTTGATATTATTGGTAATTATTTCTAAATCGCCATCATTATCTAAATCTGCATATGTTGCTCCATTTGAAATATTTGCCTCCTCAAAACCATAACTCAAAGATTTATCCTCGAAAGCTAAATTTGGAGTACCTCTGAAAAAATAATTATGAACTTTGCCGTCAGGCATTAAATCTAAGGCTTTTTGGTCGTATTTCTTACTGGTTGGTAAATTATAGTGTAGTGAATCTCCTGTTACAAATTTCAAATAATTCAAATCATTTGGACGTTTCACAATGCCGTTTGAAATAAAAATATCCTTGATGCCATCACCGTCAAAATCATTCATTAGCGTACTCCACGACCAATCTGTGGCAGCAACCCCCGCCATTGCCGCAATATCCGTAAAGCGCTCACCTCCAAGATTGAGTTGCAGACAGTTACGACTATATTGATTAAAATAGCCAAATTGAAGTTTGTATAAATAAATATCAATAGGGTCTTCGCCAACGGAAGATTTTTCTACAAACTCATCTTCTGGATACATATCCAAAGTCATCAAATCCATGAAACCATCATTATTAATATCAGCAATATCAGAACCCATCGAAAAACGACTCATATGTTTCATACGAGTTTTTGATTCCTCTTTGAAAGTGCCATTCTTTTGATTTACATAATAATAATCGTCTTCATGGAAATCATTACTTACATAAATATCTTCCCAACCGTCATTATTAATATCAGCCACTGAAATTCCCAATCCGTAGCCCATTGAAGCTTGATAGATGCCCGCTTTCACACTCACATCTTTGAATTTGCCATCAATATTTTCATACAGATAATCACCCGCTTCGTTATTTTTCAACATTCGGGTACTCACACGGTCATAGGAGCGAGAAGTATGCACGGCGTGATTAAGAAGATAGCAATCTAGATCACCATCTTTATCATAGTCAAAGAAGGCAGCTTGGGTCGAAAATCCCGTAAAATCAAGTCCATATTCATTGGCTTTTTCAGTAAATTGTGGCGATGACCCAGTCTTGTCTCCATTGTTGATATACAACTCATTAGCACCTTCTAAGCCCTTATAATTTCCTACTGCACAAACATAAATATCTAAAAATCCATCCCCATTTACATCCGCCATTGTTACACCAGTTTTCCAATTGGCAAAACCTTCAACTCCTGCTTTTTCAGTAATATCCTCAAACTTCATATTGCCTTTATTGAGGTATAATTTATTTTTTCCTTGATTAGATACAAAGAATAAATCCACTAAACCGTCATTATTGACGTCTCCAGAAGCAACGCCAGCACCATTATAAAAATAGAGATAGTCCAAAATTCCAAAATCTTTGGTTTCTTTCAGCTCATTCTTAAATATTATATTCGTTTGGCTACTTGGTAATTTGTCAAATAGTTTTACATTATCTGTTCCCTTATTACACGACCAAAGTGAGGGAACTATACTAAAAATGGTTATGAATTTTAAATAAATACTAATACGTTTCATATTTTTTGTTATTACTCAAATACTATTTAATTTTATTTACGCCAAATACTTGCGCCTTATCATTATTCTTTGCCAGCACAATTCCGACTTTGTTTCCTCGGTTTATTTTAAACATTTTACGAGTTTGTCCCATCGTGAAAAAGCCTGATTTTTTGGACGGAATTACACTGAAATCACCTTTGCCATTGCCTTTTAGATAGATTCCATAATTGGCATCATTTCGTCCCCATTCGGGTAAAACGTCATAAAAATTCCCTGCTAATAGAATATCAACTTTATTATCTCCATCAAAATCACCGGTTTCAATAGCATTTACGGTCGAGAATTGACAAACAGTTGGCAGCTCTTTCATCGTAAAATTGCCTTTCCCATCATTGATTAGAAGTCCTGTTTTCAGCGTTACGGCTTTCTTAGTGATACAATCTTTCAGTTGTTCTTCTGAAAAAACTTCATTGATTTGCTTTCCAGCATAATCAGCAAATTTAACAAACTTGCCTTTTATCATGGGAATAGCCCTTTGCAATTCACCTTTCAAAACCATCGGATATGCCTTACCATCTTCTGAAAAACAAGTATAAAGCATTTCTGTCGTACCATTCCTGTCAAAATCATTGGCATATAAATGGGCAGGTTGTTCTATTGTAGCTTTTAAGCGAATGTTTTCGCCAATATTTCCTACAACAAAATCCACATCTCCATCAGCATCTAAATCTGTGGTCTTAATGCTATTCCAAAGGCCATCTGAATTCTCTATATCGTTGATTTTAGCGAGTTTACGACCTTTTTCATTTTTAAAAATAGCTATTCCTCCCCAATCTTGCGTAATGATTAAATCCATAAATCCATCACGGTCAATATCTGCCCAAGTAGCATCTGTAACCATACCGAGTAAATTGACATCAGGCATATATCTTTTAGTATAATTTTTAAAAGCTCCAGTCCCATCATTAATATACAAGTAACTGGCTGGATTGTAACCGTATTGACCAGAAATCATCCTCGACCCTACAAACAAATCCATATCACCATCTTTATCAAAATCACAGGCTTCCACACATGAGCCATTCTCAAAAATGGGTGGAAATCGAGTATCTCTTTTAAAATTGCCTTTGCCATCATTCAAATACAGTAAATCGTGCAATTCATCTGCATTTGGCATAAATTCATTACTGCCCGTTACCACAAATAAATCCAAGTCATTGTCTTTGTCTGCATCAAAAAAAATAGCATCTACGTTTTCAGTAGTCATATCCATTCCAAAATCTGGCTGAGATTTTTCAGTAAACTTGCCATTAGCATTTTGGAGAAATAAATGCTTCGCCTGACCCGCAGCTCCCCCCAAATACACATCATCCAATTGATCCCCATTAACATCACCAATAGCTAAAGCAGGTCCTTGTGTAGAGAATTTTTGTTTCAATAAAACATCTCTATTATAATCCACAAAATCATTTTCAGTGTGTTTATAATCTAAGGTTTGATTTGTTATATCTGTAAACAATTGATTTTCAGATACTTTGATTAATTCTTTGATTACAACAGCATCCGACTGTTTCAACGTTAAAGTTGTATTTACTGAGACTTTTTTTAAGACTTGCTGTCTATCATCAGGCCAAGTTACCACCAAAGAATCTATCTTGTCAGAAGCTCCCAAGCCAAAAACCATTTGATGATCACTTGAAGATTGAAAGCCACGGTTAGGCATTTGTTGTTGAAAAAAAATCTCTTTCCCACGGTAAATTGCAACCTTTGCTCCAATGCCAAAAGTGTTTTTCCCAGTTCCTTTCAAATGAACTCTCAAATATTTATTCTGAGAAACTTCGTTCGTTTTATTTCTAAAAACTGATAAAGGAGCATTTACGTTATTCACTATCAAATCCAAGTCACCATCATTATCCAAATCTCCATAAGCTGAACCATTTGAAAAACCTGGACCTTCAAGACCCCAATTTTTAGCCACATTATTAAATTTTAGGTTTCCGTTATTCTGAAAAGCGTAATTTGGAATCGGTTTCGATGAAATTTTGTCCACCATTTCTTTATAGTCAAACTTCTTTCCGTTCAACATTTCCTGCATGGTGTTACGGTCTCCCATATAATTTACAAAGTCTTGGTCGGTCAAATCTTTGGCTACCCCGTTGGCTACAAACAAATCTTTATTGCCATCATTATCCATATCAAAAATTAATGCACCCCAACTCCAATCTGTTGCGTGAACGCCCGCCATTTGCCCAACTTCGCTAAATGTACCGTCTCCATTGTTCAATTGAAGCATATTTCGCATATATTGATACCAATAATCTTGTTTCAATTTAAATTCAAAAAGATCATAGCTTTCATTGGTACTTGTAGTTTTCAAT
Organism: Cytophagales bacterium; assembly: GCA_031424875.1. Classification (GTDB taxonomy): domain Bacteria; phylum Bacteroidota; class Bacteroidia; order Cytophagales; family Spirosomataceae; genus Arcicella. The sequence continues at coordinate 710 of JANPIG010001079.1, read as the reverse complement.
CGAATGTCATCTCCAGGCAACATATCCGTTACAAAAATATCTGTCTGACCGTCATTATTTATATCTGCTACATCTGCCCCCATCGAACTCAAACTAATGTGAGGCATTTGATTCTTGATGTCTTCTTTAAAAGTACCATTCTTCTGATTGATGTATAAATAATCTCTTTCGTAAAAATCATTTGAGATGTAAATATCCAACCAGTTATCATTATTTACATCACCAATCGTAATGCCTAAACCAAATCCAATTAAACTCCCATAAATCCCAGCCTCCTCACTTACATCTGTAAAATATGGCTTCCCATTTACGGCATTTTGTTCAATATCATTTCTGAATAATTTATCGCCACCCAATTTATCTCGATTATTTCTAAGATTTGTATAACCTAATTTATCAATGGGCGTAAAACTATTATTCAACAAATACATATCTAAATCTCCATCACGGTCATAATCAAAGAACGCAGCATGAGTTGACAATCCTCCATCAACTAAACCATATTCTTTTGCTTGTTCTTTGAAAGTAGGAATTCCACTTTTGATTCCTTGATTGATATATAATTGATTTCCTCTTTCATCACGGCTGCCTGAGTTACATATATAAATATCCATCAAGCCATCGCCATTGACATCCGCAAACGTTGCCCCTGTTGACCAAAATTTCTTCTCAACAATGCCAGATTTCTTAGTAATATCTTCAAATTTGAA
>JANPIG010001078.1:0-2513 GCA_031424875.1 Cytophagales bacterium | reverse complement strand
AATCCCTCGCTATTGATAAGGAATTGAAAATCAGATAGTTATTTTTGTAAATATTCCGACAATGTGTTTGCATTAATAAGTATATGATTTCGAAATAAAATAGCAGTTATCCTAAATTTTCAAAAAACAAGGTGGCACAATATTTTACAAGTTCAATTTTATAAATTCAATTTTAATATTATTTTAAAAAATATAATTATTCTAATATTATAACAAATTAATCAATTGATTATTAGGTAATTATGGATTTTTTTTTTGAATATTTGTAGTATTAAGCAATGAGCTTACATATATGAGTCATGAGTAAAGAAGGAAAACATCTTTAATTCTTACCGCTCACAACTTATTGTTTACAAAGATTTTTTAACCTTAAAATTCAAACGAAATTATGGCAATTACAAAAACGTATTCTAAGAGTAAGCCTGTATGTAAAGTAACTTTTGCTTTGGCAGCAGAAACCGTAAATGGTGCAAAATCTGTAAATGTATTAGGAGATTTCAACGATTGGAATCCAACCGCTTTGAAAAAACAAAAGGATGGCTTGTACAAAGCATCAGTTGAATTGGAAAAAGGAAAAGAATTTGCCTTCCGTTATTTGGTAGATAATAACTGGATTAACGACGAAGCCGCAGATAAGTATGTACCAAGTGGTGTATCTTACGATGAAAATTCGGTAGTTGTTTTGTGAGGAGACAGGAAAAAGGAGAAAGGGAGACAGGGAAAGGGTAGAAAATTTCTCCCTTACTCCCGTCTCCCTTCCTCCTTTTACACCTTCACAATCATTTTCTTCTCATACATTACCCACAAAATTCCGAGCCAGATAATTACTACCGTTAAAGCACCTGCCAAGGACGCATTATAAGGATTTGAAAACAAGGGTGCAATACCATTTTTATAAAGAAAATTCTGTAAATTAATCGTCCCGCCGTCTGGTTTATCAATTTTTATCATCGTTAATATTCTGGGAATCAGACCAGTAAGAAAAAAGACCGTAATGGCATTTACCCCGTAAACCACAAAGGGCTTTGTCCACCATTGAGAACCTTTTACATCAATCAGCCAATAAAAACTTGCCAAAAAGCACATTGCCAAGCCCGAAGTCCACAGCACATAAGAACTTGTCCAAAGGGCTTTGTTGATAGGAAATCCTGCCTCATCCCACGCCCAACCCAATACCATAGCAATACATCCGTAGAGGTATAAATTGATAAGTTTTTCGCCTACTTCTTTGTCTTTTCTTTGCAACCAAGTTCCAGTCAACACGCCCGAAAGCCCCGTGGCGATGGCTGGGAGGGTACTCAAAAGCCCTTCGGGATCCCACGTTTTGGCGGCTTTGTAGAGATGCGGAATTCCGATAATCATGCGGTCGAGATATGCCCCTAAATTATGCTCAGGGTCAAGATTTGCTACGCCAAAATCAGGCACGGGAACGAAGGTCATCAGCACCCAATAAGTAATCAAAATCAGTGCAAAAATGATTTGTTGTGTTCTGTTTTTAGTAAAAAGGAAAATCAGCGAACAAATAAAAAATACCAACGAAATTCTTTGCAAAACCCCTGGAATACGGACTACTGAAATATTCAATCTCGGAAAAAGCGACAGGAATAAACCCAGCCCAAAAAGTTTTAAGGAGCGGGTTGTTATCTTTGTAAGTGTCTCTTTATCAGCCATTTTACCTTGAAAAGCAAAAGAAATAGATACGCCCACGATGAAGAGAAAGAAGGGAAAAACCAAGTCGGTTGGCGTACATCCGTTCCATTCTGCGTGGTCAAGTGGAGCATAAAGATGACCCCAATCGCCAGGATTATTAACCAAAATCATCATGGCAACGGTGAGTCCCCGAAAGGTATCAAGCGAGAGTAAGCGTTTGTTCATGTTGTGAAGTATTATGGGTGGTATTCAACAAAAAACCTCCATTTGGGGAGGAGGTTTTGGGATGTATTGAGACAAATTTCAGATAAGACCTAATTTTATCAACTCTATAATTTCTTCAACTTCTTCCAACGGCATTTCTAATATAAGAGCTAATAATGGAGCATCTAAATGAAGATAACCACGTTTTATAATGTTGGCTTTTGAAATTTCAACATCATACTTTATTAATCGTTCTGCCGTCGTCATAATTTTATAGAAGACCTAATTTTATTTTAGCTATAATTTCTTCAACTTTATCTACTGATAGCTCGAAGATACTTGCCAATACTGATGAACTTGTTCCATTCAAATAACCATTTTTTATAGCTCGTATTTAAGTTTCTAATGCTCCCTGATTTTTAAGTTGCTGTGCCGTTGTCATAGCTGTATTTTTTATGTTTATTGAAACCTTGGTAAAAATAGCAAGTAATTCTGTAATTGTCAATCTATCTGTATTTTCAATGTATAAAATGATTGCTTCCGTAAAAACATAACCTTCCTGATTATCAATGAGTTTAATCAATACAATAAACTCATTTTCAATCTTTTGTATATTTTTATTAAAACGACTATGCTTGAATAAAAGTGCTGAAATAGCC
>JANPIG010001077.1:0-1686 GCA_031424875.1 Cytophagales bacterium | reverse complement strand
ATTATGAAATCCATGAGAGTTATTAGATTTTTAATTATTTGCTTTATTTCAGAAATGTTGTTTTCTTGTTCTACTACGAACGTATTGCGAATGCGTCCAATTGAGCACGAGAGTATTGTGGACGGGGGCAAGGAAATTGTAAAACAAGAGAGTAATGGAGTGAAAGTTGTTGCTTCTTACGACGGGCAATACAAGCAATATATTGTTATGGATGTTGAGGTTTTTAACAATACAGACCAATCTCTTATCATTTCTCCGAAAGATTTTACTTTTTTTCCATTAGATGAAAATCGTCAAAACTTGCGTTCTCAAGATGGGCTGAATATTTATAGTTATTCTGGGGTTGAACCTTCTGAGCAAATAAATTATATTAATCATGAAATGGAGGTGCAAAATGCGAAGATAAAGCGGGCGAGAGTTGTCAATACTGTATTATTTATAGGTGGGATTTTTGCTCTCATAGCCAGTTCTGGTAAACATTCAGAATCTTCTTGGAGAACTGCACAGGTTGCAGAGACGGTTGTTCAAGTGGCTCAAGTTAAAAGGGTAATCGACCATACAAATTATTATTCCAGAATGGATGCTTTAAATAGAGAAGGGAAAATATGGTCTCAAGAAAATTTTAGGGCTACCACCCTTGCTCCGCATACTTCTATGCGTGGAGGAGTATTTTTAGAAACTAATCAGAAGGCTAAATTTGTTGCTTTGAAATATCAGTATTCTTCTGAGAAAGAACCATTTAGCTTTCTTTTTGAGCAATGGTACGAAAATAGATAATTTTATTAAAATATGCATACGGCGAAAGAAACATGGGTTTCTTTCGCCGTTTTATTTAACGTTTTCCCAATTTTTCCCCACCTTTGCAATCAATTTAAAAATTAGAGCTTTGTATTCAAACTAAATTTTTAAATTCTTTCATTTTAAATTTCCCAAATTAACGTTTTATGGAAATATTGAAAAGTAGTCGTTTAGACTCGTTACGATACGATATTCGTGGGCCCGTTTATGAAAAAGCCCTTCAATTACAACGTGAAGGTTATAAAATTACTTCATTGAATATTGGGAATCCAGCAGCATTTGGCTTTGAAACGCCCGATGAAATCATTCATGATGTCATTATGAATATTCGTAATGCCCAAGGCTATGCGGATTCTCGGGGGTTGTTTGCCGCCCGAAAGGCTGTGATGCAATATTACCAAAGTCGTGGGGTGAAAAATATTGAAATTGATGATATTTATATCGGAAATGGAGTGAGTGAATTGATTGCTTTGTCAATGACTGCTCTATTAAACCCTAACGATGAAATCCTTATTCCTTCTCCTGATTATCCCCTATGGACAACCTCTGTAGGACTTGCAGGTGGTACTTCTGTACATTATGTATGTGATGAAGAGTCCGATTGGAATCCAGATTTAAAGGATATTGAATCAAAAATTACCAAGAAAACTCGTGGAATTGTATTGATAAATCCTAATAATCCAACGGGGGCAGTTTATGATAAAGAGATTGTGGAGGGCATTGTTAGAATTGCCGAAAAGCATAAGCTCATCGTATTTGCAGATGAAATTTATGATAAAATTTTATACGATGGGGCAGTTCACCACACAACAGCTGGTATGACTGACGAGACGCTCATTGTAACGATGGGTGGTATGTCTAAGAACTACCGTGCGGCAGGTTTTAGAG
>JANPIG010001076.1:0-3541 GCA_031424875.1 Cytophagales bacterium | reverse complement strand
GGCATAAAATTTGCCTCCTTTATGAGTATATCCACGCTCACCTACTGAGTATATGAACGTATAGGCGGCTGAATATTTCTCTACGCCTGCTGAAATTTGTCCTTGATAAAAACGGGCAATATCGCTGTAATCACGCTTCCAAGCTCCTGTTTTATGTAAGAAAATTTCTTCCACCAAAAACTCAATACATTCTTTTCTCGACCCAAAACGACGATACCAATTATCAGGACGACGGCTTTCATCATAAATAATCTGCCCATCGTCAGATCGTTTTAGTATTGCCACTTTGCCTTCGTATTCATCGGGTTGTCCTTTCAATTGAAAAGCGTTGGATTCGTTGCCCCACCATTGTTTTATGCCAAAGAAATTATTGGCAAAAACTGCATTTCTACTAAATCCATATCCACTTTCCATAGCAGCCATTGCCATCACAATACTTGCAGGAATCTGATATTTTTTACCTAAGTCCGTCGCAATGGGTTTTATATCTTCCAAAAAGGCACGAGCTTCTTCCTGAGTAGGATGGCCAATGGCCGTTCCGTAAACGTTTTGATTTTTACCGTTAAAAGGGTCTTCTTCGGGTGTTGGGTTAAACCTAAGATTCGTAACTGGAATGGGGGAACCGCTTTTGCCAACAGGTGGGCTGGGATCTATCGACGCAGACCCTTGTTGAGGAACTGTAACTACTTGTCTGCCAAGTGTTTTGCCCACAATTTCAATATCGCCATAAGCTATACTTACTGTGTCATTATTGGCAGAAATTCCAACAAAGCGGAGTTTCTTTACACTCGGAAAACCAAATGAAAAACTCAATTCAGCTCTATTCTGAACGGTTTTGATAGTGCCAAGGCTGCCTTTATCCGAGAAAATTTTGATTCTTTGAACGTTATCGCCAGCAGAGAAAATGAATCTAACTTCTTCGCCAACGTTGGCAGAAGATACATAATCCACGCTGAGACCTGTACGTTTGAATTTTTGATAGGTGAATCCCAAAAGGAAAAACCCCAAAAGGCAAGCCATTTTGATAATCCCGCCGTGAGTGATAGATTTGAGTAATAGCATAATCTTTGAATTCCTTAACTTTAAAACCCTTTGGCGGACAGGGTGTATGAGCAAAAATTAACAAAAACCAAGCCATTTTTATTTAGTTATTAGTTAGTGAATTGTGAGTTAGTGATTTATCGGTAAAACTAATCACAACTCACTAACTTACAATTCACAAATCATTTAGTCGCAATATAAAAGAAATCAAAACACTCTTCGGCATCATCATTTAAGAAATAATCTTCGTGTGTTATGCCTGTAACTAATTGATTATCGGATTTTTGAATAATATTTCTACTCATTCTATTCGCAATATCGTACGGTAGTTGAAGCATCCATCTTGGCAAACGATATTGGAGATTGAAAATATCAAAACGAGTAATTTTTTCTACTGAACGCTTATTTTCTTCGTAATAATCCATTACTTTTTTATTACCATGAACGCCTTTCGTTTCAATCTTAGAAAAATGCTTCAAAATCAAACTTTTCAGTTCTCCCGCTAAGTATTCACGTACGTGCCAAGGATTACGAGAAAGGGAATATTTACGGTTTACAGTGGTCAGAATCAACTTTCCTCCTGGTTTCAAGACCCGATGTGCCTCTTTGATAAACTCATTATCATCCTCAATATGTTCAATTACTTGAAACGTTACGATATAGTCGAATGTATTATCTGCCAAGCCTCTCAGCGGAGGTAAAAACATATCAATAAACTTGAAATTTGGATAGTCGGCAGATAGTTTTGCCATCAAGGGTTCGTTCTTGTCAACGCCCGTAAAATGGCTAACTGAGGGAGCTAAAACCGCTACACCACGCCCTGTGCCTACGCCAATTTCAAGCAAATTGCCAGAAACCATTTTGGCCGCTTCGATATAAGGAAATAAAAGTCGCTGATGAACAGGATTGTCTGAAATAATTTCAGAAGAAGCGATTTCGGTAGTTTTGTACATTTTTTGTGATTGGTGATTAGTGATTGGTGATTAGTAAAATCAATTCAAATCTAAATCACTTGAGTTTAATATTTATATTTCAGTATAACAATCAGATGAATCAAATCTAATGTTGTGATAAACAGTTTCTTATGACTCCTAATAACTGATAACTAATAATTGATAACTGATTTATTTCTCCAAATTTACCGCTTTTGGTTGACATCAGAAAAATACTTGTTAAATTGGTTCGTTATAAACTTAAAATGAATTTTATAATTGCTAATTTCTAAGTGAAAAATATGAAAAATATCTTATACTTTTGGTTTGCTACAACGTTATTGTTTGGCTGTGCTGTCAATCCAACCGCTAATAAACAAGCGAATGGACAATTAGATAACCGTGTACCGATGCAAAGATTGATTTCCAAAAGTCGGTTTTTGGATAATGGTTCATCTGTCAGAATTTACTTGAGTATTGATCCTGGTAGAGCAGTTACTGCCAGTGAAATGATGAAGGAATTTGCTATTTCTTATAGTATATATCCAGAATATGCCAACCGTCAAACGGCACTAAGTACGGGTAATGTGGCACTTAATTTAAAAACCCTTTCGGAAGATGCAGGACTTTATACCGTTTGGTTTGATGTAGTGAAACCCAAAGACCTTTTCGTAAGTGTTGCTTTAACAGAAATTAAAGACTTAAAAACTAATAACCGCACCATAAATGATTGTTATTTGAGATTTCAGTCGGGTAAATCGGGTGATTATTTTATGTTTTTTGATAAATCTGGAATACGACCTTTGGCAAAAAACTATTTCTCGGTTCAAGATACTGTTGTTTTAAAAAGTTTAGATGGACGTTCTCAGAACTTCAAAGCATTTCGTTATAAATATGAGTTTGAGGCAGCGCATTCGCCCATGTCCACCACGCCCAGAGTGCCTTCAAAGAGCCTTTATGTAGATTCTTCCTTTTCGATTTCAGCCAATACACCTTTCGTGTTGGAACATGACGCTTTATATTTTTTTACCAGAGATACTACGGAGGCCTACGGAATTGGTATGGTTGTTACTGATAAAAGATTTCCAAGATTAACCCGTCCCGAAAAATTAGCTCGTCCACTGATATATATGAGTACCAATGCTGAGGCAACCGACTTAGTTACTTCCAAAGAACCCAAAAGGACCTTAGATAACTATTGGTTAAATATTATGCAAGGCAATCAAGCAACGGCGAAGCGTACTATAAAAGCCTTCTATCAGCGTGTAGAGCAAGCTAACAAACTTTTTACTACGTATAAGGAAGGTTGGAAAACGGATAAGGGCATGGTGTTTATCATCATGGGAGATCCCATAAAAATCACTCGAACCAAAGACAAAGAAGTATGGACGTACTCACCTCCACAGGTTTCAGAAATCAATTTTACGTTCACAAAACGCTCCAATCAGTTTGCCGATGACCACTACGAACTCCAACGATATGCCGAATATCAATCTATTTGGTTTCCAACAGTAGAAAGGTGGAGGAACGGAGATGTGGTAATGAAGTAAACAAAAAAAGCTCTATTT
>JANPIG010001075.1:0-1647 GCA_031424875.1 Cytophagales bacterium | reverse complement strand
GGTAATGGCAATTTCCATGAAATGGTAAATCACTACCGCCACCGCCGCAATGCCACGAAGCCCATCAAGAATTTGAAAATGTTGTTTTGTTTTGAGAATGTTTGGGCTTGTGTGGTTCATGAAATTGATTTTGTCATTTTGAAGAATTAACAAAATTAAATGAAATCCCTTGATTTTAAAGTCGCCATTATAGTTTTCGTTGATAATAAATATTCCATGGGGGTATTTATACCTGTTTTGAAAATCAAGTATTATTACTCGTTTAGGGATAAATTTTGGCAATTAATTTTGATTCATAAAATTATAAGTATTTAAACAAAGGTATGCAACACATCAAATAACAGTAAAACTTTTAGTTTCAAATATTCATTCTTTTATTTTAAAACAAATTTAACTCAATTAAAAAAAACAAAATCATGGAAAATCAAATCGCAGGTCCTCATTCAGCAGCCCCCGCATCAGCCATCAACAATCTTGCGGCCCCACAAGCAACAGGTACTTCTTTTATGCTCCAACTTTTTAATAATGGAGTATCAATCGGGTACGTGGGTGTAAATTCGAGTAATTGGTGTGTACTTGTCACAGACATTTCACAAGCTACTAAATTTACACAGTATATCAATAGTGGTGTAAATTACTACATGGCTAATGGTAGTTATCTTTCAATTAGTCACAACTCTTACGCTGGTCTTTATAATTGGCTTGGTGCTTGCGGATGGGTTTTTGAAGCAGATGGTACTTTCTTGTGTCAGTACAATAATCAACATTTATCATTGTATAGTAATGACAATGCTTATTTGTATGCATGGGATGCTTATACAGTTTTGACCGTTAAGCAAGTTTAAACTTTTTTTATTACTCTTCGCTATTAAAAAAACGTGACGTTGATATTAGAATTCTCAATATCAAGGTCACGTTTTTTAATATGTACTACTTTATTTTCTCAAAATTTATCAAAAAAAGAATCACGGTTATGAATAATTCAATGGATAAAATCGAACACATTGTTTATTTGATGCTTGAAAACAGATCATTAGATAACGTTTTAGGTTGGCTTTACGAGCATGACAATCCCAATGTTGTTTTTCCCACTACCTCTTCAGCTATTTACAATGGTTTGCAAACTGGAAGTTATTTTAATAAAGACAATAATGGAACTGTTTTCCCTGTAGAAAGAGGCACTGGCAATTGTTATTTTGTTCCTGATAGAGACCCTAATGAAGAATATGCCAGCGTAAATAATCAGTTATTTGAAACTGGGCCTACTTTTCCTAATAATCCTCCCGATAATAAAGTACCATCAATGGGTGGTTTTTACAAGGATTTTAGTATTACTTCATCCAGTTATTTACATCAAATTATGCAAACTTATCCACCTGAAATGTTGCCAGTTATCAATGGATTGGCAAAACAATATGGTGTTTCAGATGCCTATTTCGCTTCAATACCTACCCAAACAAATTGTAATAGAGCCTTTGCAGCCACTGGTAATTCAATAGGATTGGACAGGGCTAAAAATAGTAAGGCATGGGTCAACAATCATTTCGTGTTGAAAGACCTTACCGTTACATTCAATCAGCGTACTATTTGGAACGTATTAAGTGATTTTGGGTTAAATAGCCCAGATGATTGGATGATATATTATAG